>JBGPAW010000081.1:0-11237 GCA_041480905.1 Phycisphaerae bacterium | reverse complement strand
TGCCGTGATTGGTCCGAATGGAGCCGGCAAATCGACCCTGCTCGGTGCGTTCCAGGCCTTACGCAACCTCTCTGATGGAAAACTCGCACAGACCTTCAGCGCCTATGGCGGGTACCAGGCTACCATATCCTGGCAGACCGGATCTTCACGCCTGGAAATGGGCGCCACGGTCCAGACGGAGAATAGCGTGCTGACCTACTCCGCGGCCCTTGGGGGCGTGGGGGTTGGATATGACGTAGCCGAAGAGGAACTGCACTACAGCCCGCCGGAGGGGGCCGTTGGTCCTAACCCTGACGTATCGCTCCTTCCTGAGGACCCAGCCGATCGTGCCAGCGGGCTACGCGAGAGTACGGGCCCCGGCTTCCTCTTGAAAACCAGGGGATACACATGCTTCTGGGCGGGCAGCAACCGCGTGAGAATGCGCCGGGGCGAACCGACTGCCGAGAGCGTCCTTCCGAGGATTGCCAGGGAGAATGGTGCATTCGAGAACGTCATCCACGCGTTCCATTCTATCACCGTCTGGCACGCCGCTGGCGTGGTGCTCGATCACATCCGCCGTCCGCAGGTGCTGGAACCGGTTTTGGTCCCCTCGCCCCGAGGGGAAAACCTGTTCTCCGTTCTTTACAGCCTGAAAACGGACAAGAAAGATTGTTACGACGAGTTGATCGAAACGCTCCAGGTAGCCTTTCCCGAGTTCCAGTGTCTCGAACTTCCTCTGGCGGGCAAAGGGTACGCCAGCTTGAATTGGTCTCAGAACGGAGCGCCCCGGCCGCTCGATGCCCAGCAGCTCTCCGACGGCGCGCTGCGTATGCTCTGGCTGGTCACCCTGCTGTACGCCGTCCCTGACGATAGCTTCTTGCTGGTCGACGAGCCGGAAATCAGCTTGCATCCCCAGTGGCTCCAGCTTCTAGCCAGCCTGATGCGGAAGATGTCGTCGCGCGTTCAGATATTGGTGGCTACCCATTCCGACCAGTTCATCCGCTGGTTGGAACCGCACGAACTCCTGGTCGCGGATATTGAGGATGGGGTGAGCCGGTTCCGGTGGGGCCATGAAATGAACCTGGACGAATGGTTGAAGGATTACACCCTCGACCGTCTCTGGCTAATGGGTGAGCTCGGCGGGCGGCGATGAGAATCGTGCTCCTCTGCGAAGGCAAGTCCGAGATCGCCCTGGGTAGTGCCCTCAAGCGGTTTCTTGACGAACACTGCGATAAGGTAAATCAACCCAAAGTGAAGTTGGACGTCAAACCATTTGAGCGTACTCCGAACTGCCCCGAACTCAAGCGTCGGCTTGAGCATCATGCCTCGAACCCCGAGGTTCTGGGCGTCATCGGTTTGGTGGACGTGTACCCGCAATTCAGGGATGCGGAAAAGGCGAAGGCGTTTCTGAGCGGATGCGTCAAGGATTCCCCGTTCGCGCCGAAGTTCCGCGCCCATGCGGCCCAGATGGAACTCGAGGCCTGGCTTCTGCCTTTCTGGTCAGACATCGCCCGTCGTTTGAAGGTGAACGCCAAGCCCCCCGGAGCCGCTCCGGAGCAGGTGGATAATCAGAAACCACCCTCACACCACCTCAAGGAGTTGTACCGGAGGGCCAAGAAGTCCTACGAAAAGCCCCTCGATGCCGCGAAGATCTTCAGTCGCCACCACATCAAGGAAGCGGCAGAGACCTGCCCGGAACTTCATAGCCTGCTTGACACGCTTATCAAGCTCTGCAACGTATCTGGAGCATCGGAACCGTTGGTGCGTGAGGCGGATGCGTGCGCCTCCCCTCCGAACCTGGACCAAACACTCGGAACGTGAAACCGGATTCGAGATGGATAAGCATTCGTATCGCATCCTTCTGGCCAAGATCGGGCTGGATGGCCATGACCGCGGCGTCAAGGTGCTGGCGCGGACGTTCCGCGACGCCGGGTACGACGTGATCTACACCGGCCTGTGGCAGACCGCCCAGGCGACCATGTGCGCCGCCATGCAGGAAGACGTGGACGTGGTCGGCGTCAGCCTCCTGTCGGCTGCCCACATGACCGTCATGCCCGAGGTGCTCAAGTGGCGCAAACACTACGGCGTCGAGCACACCCCCGTCGTGCTCGGCGGCATCATCCCCGTGGCGGACTACGACGCCCTGCGTCAGATGGGCGTCGCGGCCGTCTTCAACCCCGGATCGCGCCTGGACGACATCCTGAAGGAAATCGGTCGCCTGGCCGGTGAGGTCTCCCACGGCACCCTCGCCGAAGCCCGCGCCGGCTACGCCGCGGGCAACCCCGTCGGGCTGGCCAAGCTGATCACCCACGTCCAGCGCACCGCCGACGGCGACGGCGGGAGCCCACCTCGCGGTCACGCGCTGGTGCTAGGCATCACCGGAGCGCCCGGCGTCGGCAAGAGCTCCTTCATCGACAAGCTCGCCCGCCAACTCCGCGCCCGCGACCTGAAGGTCGCCGTGGTCGCGGTCGATCCATCCAGCCCGGTCACGGGCGGCGCCCTGCTCGGCGACCGCCTGCGGATGATGTCGGGCACCCCCGACGAGGGCTTCTTCATCCGTAGCCTGTCCTCCGGCCACGTGCTCGGCGGGCTGGGACCGAAGGTCAAGGAGGTCGTCGCCCTGTTGAACGGTTTTGGCTTCGACGTGGTCCTGCTCGAAACGGTGGGGGCCGGTCAATCCGACGTGGCTGTCCGCGAGTTGGTGCACCGCACCGTGCTGCTGCTCATGCCCGACTCGGGCGATGCGATCCAGTTCGCCAAGGCCGGTCTGATGGAGATCGCCTCGTGCTTCGTGGTGAACAAGTGCGACCTGGAGGGTGCCGATCGCACCGTGGCTCAACTCACCGCCGCTGTCGGCCGCGACCGCCCTGTCTGGAAGGTCAGTACGCTCCGCAACGAAGGTATCGAGCAGGTGGCGGAGTGGGTCGTGGGGCTGAGCATGTCTTAGGACGTCTGGGATGGGCGGCTTCTTGGGGAAGTGACTGACCCACTATGGCCGTGTGCCGCTAATCACTGGGCGTCGTTATGACTCCGCCCGCACTTCCCTACGATAACGCTCGTCCGCGCCGCGGATCGCTCGCTTATGGTTCTGGAACAAGCGGGTCACGCGGAGGTCCGTTCAGTCTCCTAATTGAGAAGCCGCGTGCTCATCCGCGACCGCTCCCGCGGCCTCCGCCGCGGCGGCCTGGGCCTGCTCGTCCAGGATGGCCACGTCGGACACTTTCATGTCCACCAAGGACAGATGTTTGCGGATAATGCGCGTGCGCCGACGACAAAACAGTACCCCTTCGATCAGGCGCACCACGCGCTTGCCTTCCGAGTCCATGATGATGATGTTCCCGTAGCCCAGGCACAGCCAGCGCTTCAGCAGGCAGGGGTAATCCTCCACCACGGTCTTGCCGATGCAGTTCATGGAGTAGTCGGTCTTCAACTGCCGGGTGTGTTCCAGATGATTGCCCATCTGGCGCCACTCGTCGTTGAAGCGCTGCCACACGGCCATGCCGAAGAACACCACCAGCAAACAGAACGAAAGCAGCAGCGGCCCCCCCGGATCCAAACTCACGTGGAAAGCCCGGAAAAACCACCGCACGTTACTCCAGATGGCTACATCCCTGGCGCTCTGGATCCAGCCGCAGGCGAGAACCACGATCACGATGGTGCTGACCAGGAAGTAAAAGGCGGTCCGGCCGACGTTGAAACCCCAGGCCACGCAGGTGACGAACACCGTCAGCCAGTAAATCCAGCCCAGCAATTCCGGGGCGATCCAGCCCAAGTGCCCGGGCCAATTCGCCCGCAGGTGAAACAGGCCGGCGGTAACCGCCCCGATTACGATCAACGGCAGGCTGACCACGAAGCGCGGATAGGGATGGAACATGAGCATGCGCTCCGCCTGTGGTCGGCGCAGCACTTTGCTCACGAGCCACCACAAAGGCATCAACGGGGCGGCGAGGGTGCTGCCCAGGGCGTGGGTCCAGCCCCTGGCCACCTCCTTGCGCGAGAGTTTGCGCGTATCCATTGGTCTTACCGGCTCTCCGTCGCCGTGGGTGGACATCATCGTCTCCTTCCCGTCTGACCACGCCCGGCGAGCTCTGTTTCAGCGCGTGACACACATACCGTGCCTGCACCGGTGATGACCGAGCACGGAATGCGCCGCAGCGCCCGCCCAAGCAGCCGGGTCAACAAACTTAGAGTACCGCAGCGGCTTGGCCAAGATCAAGAGCGGGCGAACCCGTTCAAGACCTGGGGTTGTCAAGGCGGGGAGCCCGTGCTCTACTATGAGTGCCATCAGTGTCCGCGGCGATGTTGAGAGCGCCCGAAAAGAAAGGACAGGCTTTCGGTCGTTGGGTCAACCGCCCCTCCTACCGGATGAAAAGCCGTGACCCAACTGATTCCCGCTGACGTTAAGCGCCGGACCAAGCATCAGTTCGATGCGTGGGCGGATTCGTACGACCGCTCCCTGCTCAATCACTTTCTCTTCCGACCGGCTTATCTGGCTTTCATGGAGGAGATCGCCCGCTGGTACGCCGAGCGCGGTCGGTCCTTCCGTCTCCTGGACGTCGGCTGCGGGACCGGCACCTTCGCAGGCTGGCTGGCGGCCTCGCCTTGGCCTGTGAGCGTCGTGGGGATCGACTACGCCGAGGGCATGTGCCGGGCCGCGTCGGCCAAGGCGAAAAGGGGACACGCCCCTTCGCCGTCCAACGCGGGGGTGAGAAAGGGGACCGTCCCCTTTTCACGGGGTGAAAAAGGGGACGGTCCCCTTTTCCTCTGCGGCGACAGCGAACACCTCCCTCTCGCCGACGGAACGTTCGACCTGGTCACCTGCTCGAACTCCTTCCATCACTACCCGCACCAGCAGGCCGTGGTGAAAGAAATGCGCCGTGTCCTGCGACCCGGCGGTCGCCTCATCCTCATCGACGGCTTCCGCGACAACATCATCGGCTGGATCATCTTCGATGTCATCGTCGGCCGCGTGGAGGGCAACGTTCATCACGCCCCCTGGACGGTGGTACACGACTACTTCACCACCGCCGGCTTTACTTACATCCGCCACCGCAAGCTCAATTTCTGGTTCCCGCTGCTGGTGACCGTCGGGGACGTCGAACAGCGCCCGAGCCCACCCCTCACCTCCGCGCCGTGATGGGGCCGCTGAACGCTTTTGGCCAAGGCATCAACCCCCGAACAGCCCCGTGTCTCCATTACCTGTGCCTATACAATGGCATGAGTTCGTAATCGTTCACCAAGAAAAACGGAGAGGGAGGGATTCCCGCAAGGACGATTCCTCAACCGCTTCCGAAACCTAATCTTAGCGCCCAACCTCCGAAGCAACAAGGACTTTACTCGTCTCGCTGACGTTCTGTTCCTTCACGGTTTTTTGCCGTCTCGTGACGCGTTTTGAGGGCAGTTGGAGGGCAGTCGGGCAGTCAACAATCGAGAAACTCTCGCAAGGGCCTGAGTTTCAAGAGCTTGCGGACTGCCTCACAAAAGAAACGGAGAGGGCGGGATTCGAACCCGCGGTGCCGGTTTGACCCAGCACGACGGTTTAGCAAACCGTTGCTTTCAGCCACTCAGCCACCTCTCCAACCATTTTTGACCTAAACGTTGACCTAAATAACTCCGCGCGGTAGGATGCCGATGTTGGCTCAGCATGCACCACGAAGCAGGAGGTCACGGTCATCGCAAGGCCCCGAAAGTACATCCAGATCGACGGCAAGACGATCGACGGCGTCAGCCTGCACCGTCGCACCGGCCGCTACTACATTGTCGATCAATCCGAACGCCGAGTCTACTTCCGCGACTGGCGAGATGCAAGAGCCGCCCATCGGGCCAGCCAGCTCCGCAGCATGGACGAGGTGAGCACCACCCGGATGCTCGCGGAGGCCAAGATTCGCTCGGTCATGGCGTCTGAGAAACTCAAGCAGGAGGGGTGGTACGACCGGCACCCCGACATTCGCATTGATGGCCCCATCACCGTTTACGGGGATGAGGTCTATGATGCCGTTGAGACCGCTCATGCGTTGGCGGACCGGATGGGCGTCCCCCAGATCAACATCACTGAAGCTATCGACGAGGCGAACGCCGTCCCGTCAGACTCCAACCCGCGACTATCGCGGATCGGCGAGACTTGGCTGCGGCACAAGTGCGAAGCGAGTGGGCGGCGATATGTGGACGCCGGTGAGCGGAAGAAGCTGGAGCGGTCGCCGCTCACGAAGCACGAACGGGACACACTCGCAAACTGGACCCGGTTCGTGAACTGCCTCGGCGACCTGCGGCTCGCCGAGCTAGGCCCCGAACACTTCCGAAAGTTCTACGCCTGGGCCAGCCGGGAGGCGGCCAAGCGTTCCGGTTGCTGGCATCGGGATGTACTGGGGTCCGTGAAGATGGTTTTCGGCCACGGCCAGCGGCACTACCCCGACTGGAAATGGCCCGCGGGGATCACCGAGCGGTTGAAAGCGTACACCGCCAAGAGGTACAAACCCGCCGAATCGAACGCTGAGCCGATGCCGCCGAGCATTTTTCGGGCCTTGTTGGACCGCTGCGATGCGTGGGCAGCGATCGATTCGGAGCAGTTCGACCGATCCACGCAATCGGGGCGGGCCAAACGGCTGCAAGCTGCCAGGAAGCGGCGGCAGGGCGTCCAGATGAGAATGGTCCTGCAGCTGGCAGCGAATTGCGGCTTGAACGCCACCGACGTCGAGCGAATGAGCTGGACGAATCTGAACCTGTCGACCGACGGACCTTATCTCGACATGCCCCGCGAGAAAGTCCGACACACAGCAGGGCGAGCGGTGGATCGTCGAACGCCGCTGATTCCGGCGGTCGCCGATGCGATCCGGCGATGGCAGTCTACACAGCCGCCCTCGTCACCTGACGGGCTGGTGTTCATCACCGACCAGGGGACGCCGCTCACGTCTGTGACCGTCAGCCGAGCGGCGCGGTTGCTCTTGCAGGAGGCCGGGCACGATACCACGTTCTCCTTCAAGCATCTTCGCAACATCGGGCCGACGTTGGCGGCGGCGGCGGGCGTTGGTGACGACCGGATCGCCCGTTTCTTGGGCCACGAACTGCGACTGACCTCGCGGTACTACCGCGGTCGCCAGCCGGTCGACTTCGTAAAGCCGATCATCGACCTGATCGAAAAACACTACTTCGGCCAGCCCTGACCGCGACCTGTAACGCGGTACAGTCTCGTCGCGAGATCGGCTTCGCGAGCCGCCGCAGTCGGAGGCGTGTCCTGGGCGGGTGGTCGTTCGTCGAACGGTTCGGAAATGCCGCGGGGAGAATCGCCCCGGGGGAAAGCGGGGAAGCGGTGTCGCAGCCGATGCGAAGACTTCCGGTCATCAAGCGTACGCCGAACGATCGTACACGCCGTCGTTCCCCTTACAGGCGTTCGGCCGATGCGTAGTAACGCTCCACCACCGGACGCGTAAAAGCGTTGAATTGATTTGCGTTGACGACCCGCAGTCCGGCCCTGGTCCTGCAGCGGGAGAGGGCAACATAGACCTGGCCCGCTGCGAAGTTAATTCGGGCTCCGTCAACATTCACGACGTCCAGCGTCATGCCCTGGGCCTTGTGGACGGTCAGCCCGTACGCGGGGACATACGGGAACTGCCGCACGGCGTAGATGATCAGTTCTTGCCCGCGGACCTCGTGCTTCAGCTCGAAGCGAAATGGCGAACTGCGTATCGGGCCCAGCCGGTCCATGTCGACGTCGATCCAGGCAGGCCCGCAGACCGATGCTTCGTCGGCGATGTCCGTGATGGTGCCGAGGTCGCCGTTGACCAGGGCTTCGTGGTTGCGGATGCAGAGGATCCGCATACCCCGCTTCAATTCAAGCACCTGGACCGCCCGCGTGTAGCTGTCGAACCAGCGGATGGCCTCTTCCTCGTCACCCACCTCGACGTGAAAGGTGGCGATGACGCTTGGCGAAGCGATCTTCTCGATTTGTCGCTGGTTGTGCTCTGCCGCCTCCCGTCGCGTGCCGAACAGGACCGGGTGCCGGAGATCGAATTCCTGGCGTAGCCCGGCGTAGAACCGCCGGTCGCACCGTCCATGACGAAGTCCATCGAGAAAGTTGATGAACTCCGGCTCGTCTTGGCGGTAGACTCGCGTGAGTTCCACCACTTTGAAGTCCGTGAAGCCCACGCTCCGGAATGCGAAGTTCGGCTCCCCGTCGTCGTCCTCGCTAATCGGCGGCAACTGGAAGAAGTCGCCGACCGCGAGAATGCCCATGCCGGGGGAGACCCGCTTCATCAGGCAATCAAAGGTACGGCTATCGGTCATGCTGATCTCGTCGACGATCAGCACATCGGTGTCGTGTAGGAGTTGCCGCCCCCTTCCGCAGCGTGCGGGCGTGTCCTCGTCGTAACTCAGCGGAAGTCGGGCCGCGGAATGCAGGGTGGACGGGCCTCGGATCCAGGGAGACTCGGAGCCGGAGACCTCGTCGAAGAGAAGCGTTGCGGCGATGCCGGTACTGGCCGTGATGGTCACCATGCGTTCTTCGCGGGCGAGTGAAGCCACCAAGCGTTTGACGAAATAGGTCTTCCCGACGCCCGCCGAGCCCGTCAGGAAGACGTGGCCGCCGTCGAGCAGATGGCGTTTGACGTCGTTGAGCAGTTTCGGATCGCCGCTATCCATGATGGAGTCTCCGTTGTCCCCCGCGGAGGCCTGGGTCTGGGTTTTCTGGCCAAGCCCCCGACTCCGTGACCAAATGACAGTTTTCACGTAGTTTTCTGGTTAAACGCTCACACAGCGTTCCCCCGGGGGGGTTACCCCCGAAAAAGCCAGACAATTGTCATTGTGTCATTCACCCACACCGTTCTCCCGCTCAGAGAGCACTTCCGCACTCGCCGGGGCACCGGTGGGCAAAGTCTGGCCGCCACCCGGGACCGCGGCCGCGCCCCCCAGAGTGTCCGCTATTTGTTGGATGACCTGCGGCAGCGACGGTGTCTGCGCCCTCGCCACACTGTCGATGAATTCCGCCTCGGCTTTCTGCTCGCCATGCTCCAAGAAATCAGCCGGGCGTGCGAGGCCGATACCGACGAAACCCCGTACGTTCGCCGTCCGGAATTCTCGCACGCCGGGGCGGTCTCGCAGGCGTTTGTAGAAGCTGTTACGCGACAGCGTGGCACGTTCGTCGACCTCCCTTGCCCAGATACTATACGCCTTCCGAATCGCCCGCCGGGTCACAGCACACATAGGGCTGCTGCCCATCACGCAGCAGTCCTCGATGAATTGTTCGATCAGGTCCTCCTGTTGCCGATACGCGAGTGAGGCGTCTCGGACAGCGGCGGGATAGATCAGCCCGTTCGCCTGCCAATCGAGGCAGCCCCGAACCGCCCAGGCGAGTATCCCGGGCCACTCGCCCCGCAGCGTGTCAACCAGCGTTTTGTCCTCTTCGTCGTCTGGAATCGTCACGTTGAACGGCACCACCTTGATCCGCCGCCATATCGCGTGGGACTCCTCGCGGACACGCGGCAGATTGTTGGTCACCAACACCATCTTGAACTGCCGCTGGAACTGCCAGAAGTCCTCCCCCATCCGGCGAGCCTTCAAAATCCTGTCACCTGTCGCCTGCTTAATGAACTCGACTCGCATGCGGCGGCCCTCATCCGTCTCCGAGCTGACGACCAGCCGCCGTCCGGCGAGATCTGCGATCTCCGTGGGGTGGCGGTCCATACCGCTTGCGACGAGCAGATCCGGTGCGGCGATGGCCGCGTATTCGCCGAGCACACCCAATACGGTGTCGATCAGGACGGACTTCCCGTTCGAGCCCTTGCCGTTGAAGATAGCGAGAGTTTGCTCGCGGACGTCGCCTGTCAGACTCATGCCGACGAACTGCTGAACGAACCGCACGAGGTCGGCAACCGCGGCGAAGATCTCGTCGAAGAACTGCCGCCAGCGTTCGCACTTAGCGTTCGGATCGTATTCGACCGGGATCATCTTCGTGATCATGTCCCTTTGATGCTGCTGGCGGAGCTGGCCGGTCCGAAGGTCGAGGGTGCCATTTTCGCAATTCAACAGCCACGGGTCTGTGTCGAGCACTTCCGGGCGAATCGCGACGCCTGCATCGCCCTGTGCCAGCTTGACCATCGCCTGGAGCGACCGTTGTGACTCCGACGCGGCGGCAAACTTAGCGAGTGCCTTCTTTCTCGCCGGGTCGGTTTCACGCTTTGCATCGTCGTAGATCGAGCGAGCGGTTCTGCGGGCGTGACGCATGATTTCGCCCGTATCATCCTCTCGCCAACGGCGGCCATCCCAAGCGAGCCATTTCTTCCACCGCCACACGTAGCGGATCAGTTTCCCGAAGATGGCCACGAGTCGTTCAGCGTTGCCGAGATCAGTTCGGGGGAAGTCTGTGGGCTTGTGGCCGCCGAGTCGATACGCCGTCTCCGCCGCGACGGCCAACCAGATCCCATCAAAGTACTCGCGATCGCCGCCGACAAAGCCACCACCACCATGGACAATCCTCCAGCACTGCTCGCGGTCCGCACCGGCACGAGCCGCATGCAGAACAGTTTCATAGTCCAGATCAGCCGAAGGGCCGTCAGGTTTCTGTGAGAGCGGCCTTCTGCCTGGCTCGACCGCCTGGGGCGTCATTTGCTTGTCGCGGCCGTCGTTCCTCCCACTATCCGGGTCGCCCATGTAAACATTGCGGCAGCCCTCGATCGCCTTGGCGATGGTGCCTTCGCCGTACGTACGTCCATCGCCGTGGTGGACTTCGTCCCACTTGTCACGCAAGCACCCCGATCGGCGGAACATCCGGTCCATCTGCTCCGCGTTCTTACGTGTCCAGAACGCCAGCATCTGGCACAACGCGAGGTCTCGCTCGCTGTTCGACGGGAGATCGCACCGGTCACCCCGCCATAGTGCGTTGAATCTGTCGCCGTTCTTTGCAGACTGGGCCGCGTACAACAGCCTCTGGTCATCGGGAGTCAACGCGGACGCTATCGGTGCTTTCGAGGTCGCCGCCCTGTCCTCGCCCCGATCCCGCGTCTTGCTGGACGACCGCGTCGGCAGTCGCTCAACGAATGCGGGCGGCAACTCTGCCAACGCAATCTCGCCCGGGGCCTGACCGGGTGCCCACTCGTAGCGTTTGCCGGTCGCGTGAAGTGACGGCGGAGCGACCACCATGGCTCCGTCGACACGCACATCCACACCCCGTCCCAAGCCGTGCGGGGCTGAAATGATGTCGCCGTTGATTGGAGGCCGCTTGAAATAGAGATGCTGGCCGCCGCCCCCTGTTAGGCACTTGACTGTTG
>JBGPAW010000080.1:0-11253 GCA_041480905.1 Phycisphaerae bacterium | reverse complement strand
TTGCTCGCCGCGGTGGTTGGTGCGGACGACGCGTAGAAGTGATCGGCCTTCAGCTATCCGCCAGAAGGGCGGAGCCGGCGTAGGGCAGGCGATTCGCCTGCCGCTACCATGTTTCCCATCCGTCGTCGCCGCACTCGACGGTTCCGGCAGGCCAACGGCCTGCCCTACCTGGCTGATCGATCCGGCCATGCTGATCGAGATCGAGGCGGACGCCGTCGTTCCAATGCCGGTTTCCTGACGCCAGCGGGAGCTCGCGTAGCTGTGTACCGTCAGACATAGCGGCTCATCCCTGATGATTGACGGGGCAGCGACCGCATGGTGGGGACGAGCACAAATCGACGCGGCCGGGGGTGGCACAAGGGTCGGGGTGCAGCGTACCGTCCGACGACCGGGCTGGGAGTCTACGTTCGCAACCCTGGCCGACCGCCGAAACAAGACGATAATCAGTGATGTCCCCTTTTCTCCCCCCTCCCCTTTTCTCCCCCGGCGGCAATCTGTCAGGCCCGGGAATCTGCCTCGTTGCTCTCCGACACGTTCTTGCTGATAATCCACCTGCGCGAGCACGCCCTTCAGGACAGAAAGATGTAAACGGGGAGCGACTGCCGCCAGGAGCCTACGATCGTGTACCTGAAACGCGTCGTCCTAGAAAACGTTCGCGGGTTCGACAAACTGGACTTCAGTTTCGAGCGCCCGGACAAGCGGTTCGCTGGTTGGACGGTGATCACGGGGGACAACGCCTCGGGCAAGACGACCCTTTTGAAGGCGATCTCGGCAGCGCTTGTCGGCCCTGATGCGGTCCGATCCCTGCAGCCTTCTTGGAAGGGCTGGGTAAAGCAAGGAGCGAACGAAGCCGTCGTCGCTGTCGAGGTCGTTGCGGGCGACAAAGATCGGTTTGAGCAGGGCCGACCGTATGAGAAGCCGTTTTGGTCGGAGCTGAGACTCGCGGAAAACGGCGGACCCGAGGTGACGCTCGCACCAGGAAAAAAATACGTCGGAAAGGGAAAGGGGCCAGTACACGGACCGTGGGCGGAGAATCCCACGGGGTGGTTTTGCGCCGGCTACGGTCCGTTCCGCAGGCTCTATGGCGCGTCGCCCGACGCGCAGCGGATCATGTCCGGACCGAGCCGCATTGCTCGCTTCGCGACGATGTTTCGGGAAGACGCGACGCTCGGCGAATGCGAACTGTGGCTGAAGGAACTGCATCATCGCAAGCTGGAGGCCCGCACGCGGGAGCAGACCTTGCTCGACCAAGTGACGCGCATTCTCAATGCCGACTTCCTTCAGAATGGGCTCCGCGTCGACAAGGTCGATTCCGAGGGGCTTTGGCTGGGCCACCCGAACGGGGCTGTTCTGCCCCTCGCAGATATGAGCGAGGGCTATCGCGCAGCCATCGCCATGCTCATGGATGTGCTTCGGCATCTCGCGAACGTCTATGGCGACGTGTCACTGCAAGAGGACTCTGCCGGACGCCCGGTCGTCGGGCACTCCGGCGTGGTCCTGATCGACGAGGTGGACTCCCATCTTCATCCTCTGTGGCAGCAACAATTGGGCTTCTGGCTGAAGACGCTACTCCCGAACATTCAGTTCATCGTCACGACGCATAGCCCAATTATCTGCCAGGCGGCCGACGAGCGCGGTATCTTCCATCTCCCTGCCCCCGGGTCGGACGAACGGCCGTTTCAAGTTTCAGACGAAGACCGGGCGAACATCGTTCGCGGTAAGCTCGACACTATCTACCTGAGTCCCGCGTTCAACATGCCACATACTCGCTCGCCTCGCGCAGTAAAGGCACGCGAGCAGCATGCTCGGCTGCGTTCGAAGCAGGCCGGGGTCGGCTTGACGGAACAGGAGAAGGAGCAGCTTCTGGATGCGAGCTGGTTTGTCGAGAATGAGCCGGACGCCGAGGAGAGCTAACCGTGCGGCGACTCGTACGAACAGCCCTCCCGGACCGAGTGCATCGCTACCTCGCCAGGAAGCAGAGTGAAGTTGATTCCGGCAGGGCCCCAGACGCCACCTGGGACTCCGCGAGGAAAACCCAGGCAATACGGCGGGTCTTCTCGGAACTGAAGCGAATGGCTGGCAGCCGTGAGCGCTGCATGTTCTGTGAGGACTCACGCGGTGTCGATATCGACCACTTCTGGCCCAAGTCAAAGTATCCTGAGCGCACCTTCGTATGGGACAACCTGGTGCTCAGTTGCTCCGGCTGCAATCGCGATAAGGGTACTTGGTTCGAACTCGGCGCGGACGGATCACCGTTGCTCATCGATCCGACCAGGGACGATCCTTGGGCACACCTGTTCTATGACTCAAAAACGGGAATCGTGACTGCGAGATTCATCGCGGCGACGCAAGGGCCCGATCCACGCGGCCAGTACACCATCGAGCGCTCGCGACTGCCCTTGAACATCCAGGCCGTGACGGAAGGACGCCGAAGCACACAAAAGAACCTGATTCGATGTGTGGGACGGTTCGTCGAATCCCTGAATGCGACCACCACTCACACCGCCGCAATGACCGAGCTTCTTGCTTGCGTCAACGACAACAGCCAATACGGACTCGTGGACTGGTTCTTTCTGCGAGACGGTCAGGACGAGCAGCCTTTTGCGGAACTCCGAAGCAAGTCGCCGGCTGTCTGGAATCTCGTCACGGCTCATGTCGCCTGAGCGGCCTGCCACCCGGACTAACCACGCGGATCAACGTGCATGCGAATCCGTTTCCATGCTTGTCCCGGGCCCGTGTGATCGGGCTCAGGCAAGAAGAGGGGACGTCACTGGTTAGGGATGGGGTAGGGACGGCTTTTGCGGACGAGGCGCAACCGACGCGGGCAACGCCGTGAACTGTTCGCTGGGCCCGCTTCGACGGGCTTCTCGTTTACCCGCGTGGCAACAGGCTACCCGATCATTCCCCGGTCCGGTTTCATCGATCATGCGCCAAGGACTAGTGCTCCATCGCACCTAAAGTTTCGGGTACAGCCGCTGGAGCTTGATCCGCGCATCGTCGGTGGTGAACGGCCACTCGATCGTTGCGGTCGCCCCGTTTCTGGCTTGCTCCCAAGCGTCCACCTTTTCGATCAGTTCCGTTTTCTCGCCGATCCGAGCGCTCATGCACTGGCGGTGCCGGTGCCGGGTGAGCGTAATGCGGCTGCACTTTCTCGTTGGCAAAGACGACATGGACTGCGCCGCGCGGATTCGGATCGGCGCGCTCCAGCGCCCCTGCCGCACGCAGCAGTCGTTCACGGACCCGCTCCACCGCCAGGAGTGCTCTCTCCAGGGACAGTGTGCTCATGGGCGTATTCTACGCTGGGACGCGCGACGCGAGAACGGCGCGCCGACGCCGAACTCTGGCCCGCGTTTGCGGGCGATCCATTTCTTGAGGGCGGCCGGGGACAGGGTGTTGAGCACGTCGGCGGCGGTGACGCCGCCGCGCCGGGCGGTGAGGATGCCATAACGCATCTGGTCCAGGGCGTCGGTCGAGTGGGCGTCGGTGTTGATGAACAGCTTCGCGCCGGCCTCGACAGCCTGGCGCAGGTGAACGTCCTTCAGGTCCAAGCGTTGCCACGCGGCGCTCAGCTCCAGGGCGGTGTGGTTCTCCGCGGCGGCTGCGGCGATCCGCCCGATGTCCAGCTCCATCGGGGGGCGCTCGCCGAGCAGTCGGCCGGTGGGATGCCCGATCACCGTCACCCAGCGGTTGGCGATGGCGGCCAGCGTCCGTTCGGTGGGGGAGGGCTTAGCCTTGCTCATGGCCACGTGAATGCTGGCCACCACGAAGTCGCACTGGGCCAACACCTCGTCCGGGTAATCGAGTGAGCCGTCCGAGAGGATGTCGCACTCGGTGCCGGCCAGAATGGTGATCCCCTTGACGCGCCGGTCGGCGGCGCGGACGGCGACGAGGTGGGCGAGTTGTCGCTCGATGCTCAGCCCGTTGGCGATGGTGCTGCTCTTGGAATGGTCGCAGATGGCCAGGTACTGGTAGCCGCGCTCGCGGGCGGCGCGGGCCATTTCCTCGATGGTGTGGGCACCATCGCTGGCGGTGGTGTGCACGTGCAGATCGCCGCGAATGTCTTCAAGCGTGACGAGGTCGCGCCGGGCGAGTTCGGGATCGAACTCGCCGCGGTCCTCGCGGAGCTCGGGCGGCGGGCAGACCAGTCCGAGGCGGGTGTAGATGTCCTCCTCGCGGGCTCCGGCGATCTGCCTTTCGCCGTCGAAGAGCCCGTACTCGTTGAGCCGCAGCTTCTGCTTGACGGCGATCTCGCGCAGGCGGACGTTGTGTTCCTTGGAGCCGGTGAAATACTGCAGGGCCGACCCGTAGGACTCGGCCGGCACGACGCGCAGGTCCACCTGCAGCTCGTTCCCGTCGGGGGCGATCACGGTGACCGAGCCCTTGGTCTCGCCGGCGGCCAGCACGCGGGCGACTTGCGGCAAGTGGATGAATCGCTCGATGATCGCCTTGCCGTCGGCGCCCTGGCAGAGAATGTCGGCGTCGCCGATGGTTTCGGACCCGCGGCGAAGGGAACCCGCCAAGGAAGCGGCGCCCACGCCTTCGATCTGACGCACCTGTTCGAGCAGGGCTTCCGCCACCGGCAAGGCCACGCCCAAGCGGGTCCGGCCGCCGGACTTGGCCAGGAATTCAATCCCCGCGGCGATCTTCTCGACGCTTTTGAGGCCCAGGCCGGGCAACTCGACCAGGCGCCCCCCGGCGATGGCGGCCTTGAGATCTTCCATCGAACCGACGCCCAGTTGGTTATGGACCAGGGCGACGGTTTTCGGACCCATTCCCGGAATGCGCAGCAGGTCCGGCAGACCCGGGGGCAGCCTGGCCTGCAATTCCTCCAGGAGGGTGATCTTGCCAGTGGCGAGATACTCGTTGATTTTCGCTGCCGTGCTCTTGCCGACGCCGGGCAGCTCACCCAGGCGGTCCTGCTCAGCCAGTTCCGCGATATCATCGGGGAGGTCCGCGATGGTGCGGGCCACGCGGCGGTAGCTATTAATACGGAAGCGGTCTTCGCCGCCGATTTCGAGCAGGTCGGCGATACGATCGAAGATGCGGGCGAGTTCGGCATTGCTCATCGGTAGCACCACGGATGTTACCAGGGAGGCCGCGCCGCTGTCAAACGCGGACGGTCCCGAAAACTTTTGCCTTCGCGACAAACGAATCGTACATTGGACAGGGTTGATGAGATGACCACCGCTCGAGGTGTCGGGCTGCCTCGGTCGTGTGGCGTCAGTTATGCGCGCGCCAGGCCGCCGCGGGAACGTGGAGGGAGAGAAACCATGTCCAATATGCTCGCGTCCGAACACCCGAGGGCCGTGACCCTGCCGCCGCCGGCCCCGAAGGTCCGCATCACGGCGGGTCTGGGGACCGCGCATCAGAAAACCTGGAACCTCCGCCGTCCGGTCACGCTGATCGGGGCGTCACGCCAGGCCCACATCGTTCTGGCCGATGAAACCGTGAGCCGGGCCCACGGCCTCATCGTCAATACCGGCGGCGAGGTGCTCCTCAAGGACCTGCACTCGACGAACGGAACCCGGTGCAACGGGCAGCCGGCGGACTTGGTCGTGCTCCAGGACGGCGACGTGCTCCGTCTAGGGGATACGATCTTTCAGGTTGCGGTCCAGGTGAGCAACGCCGATCCTGGCGCCACCCGGGCCGGCGGCATTCATCGTGACCAGCTGCTCCTGCCGGAGCCGCTGGTCTTGTACCGGGCGAATGCCTCCGAACGTTGGTCAGTCGATCGAGCCGTGACGATCATCGGACGCCGCCCGGGTGTCGCGATCCGCCTCGACCACCCGGAGGTGTCGGCGGTGCACGCGGCCGTGGCCCGAATCGGCGAGAGCATGGCGGTCTTTGATTTGGGTAGCGTTTGGGGCACGTGGGTCAACCACCGGCGGGAGACCGCGGCCTTTCTCCGCGCAGGCGACGTTCTGGCGGTGGGGCCTTTCGAGATGGTAGTCGCCTGCGTCGCCGCGGGGTGCACTTCCGCAGACGTCAGTCCGGCAGGGCCAGCCCGGTGATGGTGGCCTCGAACGCCAGAGCGCCCGCTACAAAGGCCTGCGTTTCGCAAATGATCCGTCTCGAACGGTTCTCGATCTCGCGACAAACCAGAATCAGCCGTGCGGGGGGGAAGACGGCCGTGCGGAATTTGCAATGGTCGATCCCGCCGAAGGCGACCATGCCGCTGAAGCCGTGCATGTACTTGCAGGTGTAGGCCGACAATTGGGCGGCGGCCTCCAGCATGAGCACGCCCGGAAAGATGGGCTTGCGGGGGATGTGGCCACGAACCCACCACTCGTCCAGGCGCACGTCCCGCACCGCGGCGGCGATCCGGTTCTGCGCGTCGTAGTAGCAGATCCCATCCAGTTGCCGGAACTCATACCGCTGGGGAAGGGCCTGGTAGATTTCGTCCCGCGTGCGGATCAGGCAATCGGGATCCAACGTGGCGGGATCCAAGATGGGGGAGGAGGGCATGGTGAGGGAACTCCAGCCTGCGCAGTCCCATATATCGGACCGCGCGCGGGTACGCGCGTCCGGCAGCGATGATCGGCGGGCCGCCTAGCCGATGAGTTTACCCCAAGACTAGGCCGGGGGTTGCTCGGACCGGGCCTCGAGAATCTTCTTGCGGACCTCCTGAGCGGCTGCTTTGATGTCCTGCATGACCTTCCGCACCCGCGTGCCCGCCGCTTTATTCCCACCCGTCGCCTTAGCCACATCCTCTGCAGCCGCCTCGACGAGCTGCCTGAGACGATCGTACTCCTCCATTGGCCGTCTCCTTGTTTGTGCCTTTATCGGGCCATCCTCAAGAGAGGGAATGCCCGTGCTGCAATGAGCGAGGGGGAGTCTAGCAGAGCCGGCCGCGGGACGCAAAGTGTTTTTTGGCCGGAAATCGCGGTTTTTCGGGCAGGAATTGAGATCAGGTTCTCTGCTTCCTCCAGAGTTGCCCATTTAGCCCATTTTTCCATCGAGGCGTCCCGGTATGCCAGCCCATCGGCTCCGGTTTGGGTAAAGGGGGCTTCCCGCGAGGTCCGATATCTTGAGGATTGGAGACCAGGACAATCCTCGTCGGCTCGTAGAATTCAAGGGCGTGACCATGGACCGGAAGCTGGGGCGTACAGGTCTGCTGGCTTTCGCGCTGGCGGTGCCGGGTGTGGCGGTCCCCGTTCCTCCCGAGCACCAGATCGCGAAAGTCCGAGCGAAGAGTTCTGAGATCCAATATCGCGTCAACGAATCCGCGTTGCCGTTGACGCGGGTAGAGCTGTGGTATACGCGAGACAGCGGGGAAACGTGGCGCAGCTACGGGATGGATGAAGACTGCCAAAGCCCGCTAACGTTCGACGCCCCGGAGGAAGGCCTGTGCGGGTTCTACCTGGTGTTGGAGAACCGGCTCGGTCCCTCCGGCGCTCCTCCCCAGTCAGGGACGACCCCACAACAGTGGGCTTTTGTGGACTACACGCCGCCGATCGTACAGTTGCACCCGATTGAAGTGCAGCAGCGGGACGAAATCCGGCCGAGGCTGCTCATCCGCTGGACGGCGATCGACGCGAACTTCGACCCGCGGCCCATCGCTCTTGCTTACCGAATCGCCCCGGACGGCGAGTGGGTGCCGGTGGGCGACCGGGGCGGCCATCGGGTGAGCGCCATGGCGTGGGCCGTCGAGTTGGTCAAGATCGCCGCTCCCGCGGCGGAGGGCGAGCCTGGGACCAGCAAACCGACTGCCGGGACCCTCGATCCGACTACCGAGCAGCGGGCCGGAGCGTTGGTGCGGCGGGGTTTGCTGCACAAGGAGCGTGGCGAATACCGGCCGGCTGCGGTGCGGTTCTAGGACGCGCTGGCCCTCAATCCGCAAAACTCCGAGGTGCTTGTGAACCTCGGGGAGACCCTGTACTTTCGGGAGGAGTACGCGGATTCGATCGAGGCCTTCGAGTGGGCGGTGAAGTTTGAGCCGGACTGGACGGAGGCGCGGCGCGGTCTGATCCGTTCGCTGATGGCGGTCGGGCGCTACGACGCCGCGGCCGCCAATCTGGCATACATCCTGCAGCGGGCACCCGTGGACGCGGAGGCCTGGTTGACCCTGGGTGACGAGGCCATGTCGCGCGGTGACGAGTTGATGGCCCGCGAGAACTGGCAGAAGGCCGCGGCGGCGGACCCGGCGGCGAAGGCGGTCGTCGAGCGGGCCCAAGCCCGCCTGGCGGGTCTGCGGCGTACGGCGGTGGCGGGGACTTCGAGGAAGTAAGCGTGTCGGCGGCGGCAGCATCCCTGTGCCCGGTTTACGTGGTCTACGGACCGGAGCCGTTTCTCAAGCAAGAGACGGTGCGGGGGATCATCGCGCGGGCGTTGGGCGACCGGGCCGATTCCCTGGGCCCCTCGAAGTTCGACGGCGAGGAAGCCGAGCTGGCTGAGGTGCTGGACGAAGTACGTACCCTCTCGCTGCTGGGGGAGATGCGGGTCGTGGTGGTGGAGGACGCCGACGAGTTCATCAGCCGACACCGGGAGGTGCTGGAACGATACTGCGCAGGACCGGCGGACACGGGGTGCTTGATTTTCGTGTGCAAGGGGTTCGACGCCCGGACGCGCCTGTACAAAACGGTGAACGGTTTCGGGGGGGCGCTGAAGTGCGAGGCACCGCGCGGGGCGGGGCTGCTCTCCTGGATCATGGCGCGGGCGTGGAAGACCTACGGCAAACGTCTCCAAACCGGCGCCGGCGCTCGCCTGCGGGATTACGTAGGGGATGGGCTGGGCCTGCTCGACGCGGAGTTGGACAAACTGAGCACGTACGTGGGCGAACGCCCCGACATCACCCTCGACGACGTGGAGGCGTTGGTGGGCAACCTCCGCGAACAGACGGTATTTGCGATCACCGATGCCATGGCCGAGGGCAACGTCCGGACGGCGTTGCACCAGTGGGAACGGGTGCTGGCGACGGACCGGGCCGCGCCCGGACGGGCGATCGGCGGGTTGGCCTGGGGGATCCGGCGTTTGCTGGAGGCGCACGAGGCGGCGGCCGGCGGCACGCCGTCGGCCCACTTGGCGCGGCAGTTCCGCACGGAGCCGGCGGTTTTAGAGCAGCGTCTGCGTCGCGTGTCGCGCCGGCAACTCGAAGACCAACTGTGCGATCTGCTTGACGCGGACGTGGCCAGCAAGACGGGCCGGAGCGAAGTGAGCCGCGCGGTGGAGCGGTTCATCATCAAACATACGGCGGCGGCGCGCTCCACCCAAACGGGAGGCTGATCGTGAAATGACGCGGGCAACTCTGCGGACTGGCGGTGTGGATAGGGATGGTCGGGACGGGGTGCATGGGCTCCCGGAGCCCTTGGTCCTCACGTCAAAGACCGCTCGAGCAGCCCGGCGTAGAGGATACGGTTGCCCAGGCGGAGGAGTCCCGCCGCCAGGGAGGCACGCCGCCGGCAGCGGAGGCTGGTTCCGCAGCCGAGGCGTCGGCGGACCATTCCAGCGCCGCCATCTCCGACTTCGTGCGGCGTCTGCAGATGAAAGAGGAAACGGGTGGCGCGAGCGGCGCCGCGAGGACTTCTTTTTGGCCCAGTTGGTCACCTTTCCGGCGGACTTGGCCCCGGGGGATTACGTCTTGAAAGTCATGCTCCAAGACCTGTTGGGCGGCAAGGCCAACGAAGCCCACACAGCCTTCTCTGTTGCCGAACGACAATTGACCAGTACGGCGCGGTGAAAAATGCGGGCTAGAATTGCAGGACCGTCCGCACCTTCTCGAGCAACTCCATCGGGCGATAAGGCTTCTGCACGAAACCCGCCAACTTCTGTCCGGTGAATAGGCTGACGGCGTCTTCCTCGTCGTAACCGCTGGAGAGAATAATGGGTATATCCGGTCGAATGCGGCGCAGCTCCTGGAACACTTCCTCGCCGCTCATCTTCGGCATGGTCATGTCCAGCAGCACGGCGGTGATTTCGCCGGCGTGGGCCCGGAAGCACTCCAGGGCTTCTTGACCGTCGCCGGCGGTGAGCACCGAAAAGCCGAACCGCTCCAGCGTCATTTTGGCGACGATCCGCACGGCCTCCTCGTCGTCCACGACTAAAAGGGTCCCCGTTCCGCGCCAGTCAGGCCCGGTGGTCGACTTCTCTCCCGTCGCCGCCTCTCCCGACGATTCCGGTGCTTCGCTGCGGGGAAACAGGACGCGGAAGGTGGTTCCCCGTCCTGGTGCGCTGTCCACCTTCAGCGCCCCGTGATGGCCCCGCACGATGCCCAGCACGGCGGAAAGCCCCAGCCCGCGACCGCTGAACTTAGTGGTGAAGAAGGGGTCGAAGATCCGGGTCAGCGTGTCCGCGTCCATGCCGCACCCGGTGTCGGTCACTTCCACGTAGACGTAGTATCCTGCCGGCAGTTCGTCGTGCGTGGGGGTCGCGGAGAGATAAGCCCGGTCGGCGTACGTGACCCCGGTGTTCACGACCACCACGCCGCTGCGGGGGCCGAGCGCGTCCGAGGCGTTGGTGATCAGGTTCATCACCACCTGACGAATCTGCGTGGCGTCGGCGTGGATGGCGGGAAGGTGGTCGGCCAGATTGAAGCGTAGAATGGCTTTTTTGGAGACCGAAACCCGGAGCAGATGGGCCATTTCCTCGACCAGCTTGGAGAGATCGAGCGACTCGACCACGAACTTACCTTTGCCGGAATAGGCCAGCATCTGGCGGGTCAGTTCGGCCGCACGTTGCGCGGCCGTCTCGATCCGTCGGATGGTTTGCCGGGCCGGTGATGCGGACGGCAACTCCAGCAGGGCCAACCCGGCGTTGCCCAAAACGCCGACCAGCAGATTGTTGAAGTCATGGGCGATACCGCCGGCGAGCACGCCGAGGCTTTCGAGCTTCTGGGCGTGTTGCATCTGCGCCTCCAACCGCTTGTTCTCCTCCTCCGCTCGCACCCGCTGGGTGATGTCCTCGTAGGTCCCGAGGATCCCCACCACGTTCCCTTCGGCGTCGTGCAGCGGGATTTTGTTGGTATCCAGCCAGGCTTGCTTGCCGTCCGCCTGGAGCTGCGGCTCGATGATGTGATACTCCGGCCTATCGGTTTCCATCACCCGGCGGTCGCACTCGCGGAAGAAGTCCGCTTCCTCCTGCTTCCAGGCCAGGTCGTAATCCGTCTTGCCGACGATCTCCTCCGGCGTGGCGAGTCCGGCGTCCCGGGCGAAGATGCCGTTGCACCCCAGATAGACCGAACGACGATCCTTCCAGAAAACTCGAGCCGGGATGGTATCGAGAACGAGCTGGAGCATGCTCTGCGATTCACGCAGAGCC
>JBGPAW010000079.1:0-11447 GCA_041480905.1 Phycisphaerae bacterium | reverse complement strand
GGTATGCGGCGGCGAGCGCGCCGCACGGATTCGGGTTGACCATCCCGCAGGGGGTCAAGGATGAGCTGACTCTGTGGATCGACGCTTCCCAGGACCCGGTCGACGGAGACTTCGACGATGGCGGCTGCCAGTACTATCCCGGCGGAGGTTGGGTCAATACCTACAAGACCGGGCACATGCTGTATCAGATGGCCCTGGTGGGCGATACGGCGGCAACCCAACGGGTGAAGGAAGCCATTCACTACATTCAGCGGGCATGGACCACCGAGGGCGGAGATGGTGGCACCGGTTGGAGGAACCACCGCCAGGCCATGTTTACGATGATGAAAGGGCTCACGGGAGTTCACGTGAACTTCCTCGACATCGATGAGGACAGTTTCCCGGAGACAGACTGGTTTGACGAGATGTCCACGCACCTGGTGGGCACCCAGAATGCCGACGGGTCTTGGCCGGATGACGTTTGGGCCGACAAGCCGCTGTCCACCATCTGGGCGCTGCTGGCCTTGGAAAAAACCGTGGCCCCCCCGAAGCCGACGGAGTGCTCGCAGGACTGCAACAACAATCACGTCCCGGATGAGTGCGACATCGCCGCCGGCACCAGTCAAGACTGCACCAGCAACGGCACGCCCGACGAGTGCGAGGCGGACTGCAACAGCAACGGCGTGGCCGACAGTTGCGACGTCGGCTTCGGGACCAGCGTGGATTGCAACGCGAACGGTATCCCCGACGAGTGTGACGTAGCTACCGGGGCAAGCGCGGACTGCCAGCCCAATGGCATCCCGGACGAGTGCGAGCGGGTCGCCTACGAAGCGCACGCCGGGGTGCGACGCAGCGCGGGGCGTGAAATCGTTTCACGATGTCAGCCCCCGGATCAGCGGGCCCACGGCGGTGCCTTCATGGTGCCGCTCGATGCGGATGCGGGGGCGGGCGCGGCCGACAGCTTCACCTTCCCGGCGCGTACGACCATCACCAGCCTGCAATGGTGGGGCACGTACCGGGACGAATGCGGTGAAGCCTGCGCGCCGACGGATGATTTCACGGCGACGTTCTATGTGAACGAATCCGGGCCGGCTGGCAAGGTCGTGCGGACGTATCCTCTAGTGGTCCAACGCATCCCGACGGGGCAAACCATCCCGTTGGAGGCGGGCTTCTCAGAGTACCAGTATTCGGCCGGACTGGTGCCCCCGCTGACGGTTGAGCCGGGCCAGGTTTACTGGGTCGAGGTCCGAAACGCCGTGGATTTCCCCTGCGTTTGGTGGTGGGAGACGGCGCCACCCACGGGCTACGGTAACGGCTTGGCCCTGTACGATGCCGAAGGAAACGGATACGATGCAGGGGACACGGTCCCCTACGACCTGGCCTTCTGTGTATCCGGCCTGCCCGCCGCTCAGGACTGCAACAGGAACGGGGTTGAGGATGCGCAGGACATCCTCGGGGGTACGAGTCTCGACTGTCAGGGCAACGGCATACCCGACGAATGCGAACCCGACCGCAACTTCAACGGCATCCCAGACGACTGCGATATCCGCGCGGGGACCAGCCGGGACCGGAACTTCAACGGCCTGCCGGACGAGGTGGACTGCCTGACCCGGCCCGGCGACATGGACGGGGACTGCGACCTTGACCTCGAGGACCTCGCCGCTTTTGTGACGTGCCTGGGAAGGAGCGGGGTTGCCATTGTTGGCGACTGCGCCTGCTCGGACTTGGATCATAACGGCATCGTCGATATGACGGACTATCTGGCGTTCTCGGTCAGCGCCGCGGTGCCGGATGAATCCTGCCGGGTGAGACCGGCCGATGCCTGCCCCGACTCGTGGGCGACAGGCGCGCTCGGCCGCGATGAGACCTTCTACGACTTCGGCATGCACAGTCCGATCCCGGCCGGCTTCTTCGGCGATGGCTCCGATCCTTTCGCCGGTGTGATGGTCCTGGTTGGCACGCCGGCCGATCCGAATGGCGTGTATGGAGAGACCGACACGCAGATTCAGCACGATCCCGTGGTCTTCAACAGCAACGGCACGGCTGAGGCCACCCTCGATATCATCACGCTGGACTTGGTCTCCAAGGACCCCATTACCGTGACTTACGGAGGCGCGAACCCTGAGGAATGGCTGGTGGTGGCGGGCCTATCGCCGCATTACCCCGGTCCCGGTCAACTCACCGCTGAGCTGGACGCGCGCGGGGGCAACTCCGGGACGTTTGACGCCACGGTCTACGTGCAGCCGGCGTTCCTGTTCGTGAAGGTCCAGGACCTGATCGACCAGGTGTTGCCGGAATGCGTCACGGTGCGGGTGCTGGACACGGGCGAGTCGGTCGCGGGCCGGGCCGCGATGCCGCCGATCACCTTGAGCTTCACGGACCAGCCGTTTGTGCGTGTGGCCGATCCGAGCATCGCCGAGCAGCTCAGTGTGTCCGACTGCGCTCAGGGCAACTTTGTGCCCGGCATCCAGGAAACGACGTACCGCGACGGCACCCGTTCCCAGGAATTGACCTGCACGAGCCACATCACGCCGGGCGAGGCCCACTACTTCTGTCCGCCGGAATGTCAGGGGCCCGATGTCTGCAAGTACACGGCCATCGACGGGCCGATACGGCTGTTGGGCTGCTTGTGGTCGCCCCCCTTCCCGTCAGCCACCCTGGGTAGTGACTGTCCCGGCGGCGTGAGCCAGTGCGGCCTCGGCACGGTTCGCTTCAAAGTGTGCCCGTTCGGCCGCGGCTTCGCCATCCAAGTCTACGGCCACCGAAGTTGCATCCCGCGTGAATCCACCTGCAAAGGGGCCTGCTGCAATGACCAAGGCGGCTGCGCGCTGAGCACGGCGGCGCTGTGTGACCCCACTAAGTATCAGGGCGACGGGACGAGCTGCGCTCCCAATCCCTGCCCCCCGCCCACCGGCGCCTGCTGTCACGTTAATGACTGCACCCGGGAAACTTCCAGCGCCTGTAACGACACATACAAAGGCGATGGCACTAAATGCTGCGTGGACATCTCCTTCTTTGGTGGCGGTGAATCGGTCACGCTGGAAGAGTGTCTTCCACTCGCGAAGCGTACGCCCAATGGTTGGCAACCCCCAAGAAACGGCTGCGGAGCCCCTAATTGGGGTTGGGTGATCCCAGACAACCCCAATTTTGATTGGGTTTGTGGGATGTGGGTGGGCCCAATCTGTCTGCTGCGAATACCATCTGAGCCCTGGGGTCCCTCCTTTACAGCGGCCTGCAATGACCACGACACGGCCTACGGCACCTGCCACTCCGATCCCAATGCCCAAGAGCAAGCTGATCTCCAGTTTCGCGCTGACATGTGGTCGATATGCGACACTTACAGCTTCGTTGACGACGATATAGGCGGAAGCCACCACACGGCTGCCGAGCGGCACCAGCAATGTATGGTTAATGCCAACACGTACTATTGGTTCGTCACAGTCGGGTTCAAATGGATTCTTGACTATGGTTACCTCGAAGGGCAGTGCCATGCGTGTGGTTGTTGTGTTTGTGATTCTTGTGGTGGACAATGTAGTCCATAGCCGTGCAGGGAAGAGCTAAAATGAAGTGCATTAGGAAAGCGGCATGCTTTTGGGCCATCCTCATCCTCACCGTGGCCCAGTCGAGGGTCGCTGCCACTAGCCTCGATATCAACCTCACGAGTGACGGCAACAGTACAGTCACCGTCATACCCTGTGGGGGGGCGGTGGATTATGAAATCACCGGCGTGCTGAGCGACACCAGCAATGAGGGGCTCGCCGGGTTTCTGCTGGAACTCACGCTCACCGGCGGGGCGCTGGCGCCCGCAGATGCGCCGACCAGCGGGCCGATAGTGAACTTCGACCGTCCGGCCGGCATCACCGGGCCGGCAGGGTTCGGCGGGGCAGCGGTCAATGGCCGGCTAGTCCAGGTGGGCGGCGCCCAGAATACGCTCAAGAACTTCGCGGAGAACGCGCCATTCCCAATCGGGTCGGTCGTCACAGGCGTCGCTCACACGGAAGTGGTGCTGGTGACCGGTTCCTTCACGGCCCCTGTGCAGCCGGGCACCTATACCCTGAGCGTGTCTAAGCTTGCGGCCACCGTGATCAAGCAGGGCCAGGACGGATCGGGCGCCCTCTGGGAAACTGAACCTGCCGGGGTCGGCACGATCACGAACCTGCCCGTCATCGTTCCACCGGCCAGCCCGCCGGCCAGCGCCGCGAACAGCGGACCCGCGTGCATCGGCCAGAGCGTCACGCTCAGGGGCGGGCCGGACGGCATGGCCGGCTACTGGTGGACCGGCCCCGGCGGGTTCACCTCGACCCAGCAGAACCCGATGGTTTCGCCCGCCGTACGGGGGGCCTACACGCTCACCGTCATCGACGCCAACAACTGCCTGGACACCGCGCGAACCACCGTGGAGCTTATGCCCGGCCCCTGCGACCCGTTCGTCGACGCCAACTCCAACGGCATCCCCGACGAGTGCGAGCAACCACCGGGCGGCGGTGGTGGTGGCGGCGGAGGTGGAGGAGTCGATCAGGACGGCGACGGTGTCCAGGACTCTCTCGACCGCTGTGCCCAGACTCCAGTCGGCGCCGACGTGGACAGCAACGGCTGCGCAGCCAGCGAGCGCGACAGCGACGGCGACGGCGTCAATGACTCAGACGACCATTGTGCGGGCACGCCGGTGACGGAACCGGCCGACGCGAACGGGTGCTCCTGTAGCCAACTTGACACGGATGGTGACGGGGCGAACAACTGCGTTGATGCTTGCCCCAGCGATCCGAACAAGGTTGCGCCGGGCGCCTGCGACTGCGGCGTCCCCGACACGGACACCGACAGCGACGGTGTTCCCGACTGTGTGGACAACTGCCCCGGTGATCCGAACCCAGGGCAAGAGGACTCCGACGGAAATGGCGTGGGCGACGCGTGTACCCCGACGCCCCAGCCGCAGCCATTCTGCAACGTGGGCGGGGATGCGCGGTGCGACGACCAGAACCCGTGCACCGTGGACACCTGCGTGGACAACGACGGCGATGGCCTGGGCGATGCCTGCGAGCATCCGGATAAATGTGCTGCGGACCAGACGTGCAATCCCGACACCGGGGAATGCGAGGAACCGCCGGAGCCGCAGCCGCTACCCTGCAATACTCATGCGGACTGTCCGGCGGGCCAACTCTGCAACGCCGACACAAACCGATGCGAGGACCGGCCGCCCAGGCCCCGGAACACCACAGGCTGCGGCATCTTCAACGGTTTCGCCTTGATCGCGTTCCCGCTGACTCTGTTCCTCTGGACCGGGTTTCGTTTTCACTCGCGGCGGCGAAGCCGCTAACTCATCCAGGTAGGTGATCGGTAGACGGCAGCCCGCTCGTGTCCGACGAGCGGGCTGCCTGCTTTCCAGAGGCGGCGCACCGGAAGTTTCCTACCCCCCTTGACGGAACCGCCCGGGGCCGGTATTCACGATTCACGGGGCGCCTGCCACGTCCCGGCAGAGGATGTGCCTCCCATGAACAGCAATGTCCCTCCGCCGTTCTCCGACCCTCCGCTTTTCCCCGAGGCGATTACGTTCGACGACGTGCTGCTGGTGCCGCAACGCAGCGACGTGCTGCCGGAGCAGGTGGACGTACGCACGCGCCTGAGCCGGCGCATCCGGCTGAACATCCCGCTGGTCTCCGCGCCGATGGATACGGTCACGGAGTCCGCGCTGGCCATCGCCCTCGCCCAGGAGGGCGGCCTCGGCTTCATCCACAAGAACCTCAGCATCGAGGAGCAATGCCGCGAGGTGCGCAAGGTGAAGCGTTCCGAAAGCGGCGTCATTCTCGACCCCGTCACCCTCAGCCCCGACCACCCCGTGGCGGCGGCCCAGGAGGTCATGCGCCAGCACAACATCTCCGGGGTGCCCATCGTGCAGGACGGCGGGCGGCTGGTGGGCATCCTGACGCGGAGGGACCTCAAGTTCGTGGAGTCGTCCGAACGACGCATCCGCGAAGTGATGACCTCCAAAAACCTCATCACCGGTCCGCCGGAAACCACTCTGGAGGAGGCCGAGCGCATCCTCACCGCCGCCAAGGTGGAGAAGCTTCTGCTGGTGAACGACCAGGGGCGGCTGGCCGGGCTGATCACCATGCGCGACGTGGAACGCAACCGCGAGTTCGGGCACAGTTGCAAGGACGGGCGCGGGCGGCTCCGCGTGGGAGCGGCCGTCGGAGTACACAACTACGAGCGGGTGGAGGCCCTTCTCGCCCATGACGTGGACGTGATCGCGGTGGACACCGCCCACGGCCACAGCGCCAACGTGATCGAGACCGTCAGGGCCCTGCGGCAGAAGTGCGACGTGGAGATCGTCGCCGGCAACATCGTCACCGCCGAGGCGGCCCGCGAACTGATCGACGCCGGGGCGGACGGCCTGAAGGTCGGGGTGGGGCCGGGCAGCATCTGTACCACGCGGGTCATCTCCGGTTGCGGCGTTCCCCAACTGACCGCGATCATGGACGTGTCCCGGGTGGCGGCGGCGGCCGACGTCCCGGTCATCGCCGACGGCGGCGTCCGCCGCTCCGGTGACGTCACCAAGGCCATTGCCGCGGGGGCCCACTGCGTCATGATCGGATCCTTGTTCGCCGGGGTGGATGAGTCGCCCGGGGAGGCAATCACCTGGCGCGGCCGACGCTTCAAGGCCTACCGCGGCATGGGGTCTATGGGAGCGATGGTGAAGGGATCGGCTGAGCGTTATGGTCAGAAGACCCCGGCCAAGGGTGGCAAGCTGGTGCCCGAGGGCGTGGAGGCGATGGTCCCCTGGCGGGGGCCTCTGGCGGACTTCATCTACCAACTGGTGGGCGGTTTGCGGGCGGGGATGGGTTATTGTGGGGCGAACACCATTGACGACCTGCGCCGAAACGCTAAGTTCTGTCGTGTCACCGGCGCGGGGGTGACGGAGTCGCATCCGCACGACGTGACCATTACGAGAGAGTCACCGAATTATGAAATCGAGTATCCGACGGATCAGTAGCGTGTGCCTCATGGCTGCGGGCGTCTGGGCGGTGGGCGGGTGCAGCGAGTTGATGAACCCGTTCGTGGACGACGTGCCCGCGACCAGCGAGGTCTCCACCACGTCGGTGGTCGGCGTCCGCGGGTCCGGTGTCGCCCCGGTGATGCGCGAACGCGGGTTCACGCCGGCCTACGTTTCGGCCCAGGACGGGACCGTAGCTCATTGGCCCCTTTGGTGGGAGGATCCTTTCGTCGATAAAGGGAGCGTCAACGACCAGTTCGCCTGGACGTGGGAAGATTATCTGGCCATGCCCTACGGGCTGGGGAGGTCTCTGCTGAACACGATGGGTTGGCCCATCAGCGCCGGGGTAACGCCGCCCTACACCGTGATGGGCAGTGACGGGGTCCTGAGCCGCCAGGTGCTGGGGTACGACCACGACGCCACCCGGTTGCCGGCGGGGTTGGCTCCGCCGATCGACGTTCTCGAGGTCGGCGCCATCCCGCCGCCCTCGTAGTCCACGATGCCTCAAGTGCCGGTTGATCCCGCCGCCATCAGCTCGGGCACGAACTGCTGTCCCGCGTGCAGGCAACCGCTGCCCGGGGGTCACCCCGGTCGATGCCCGCTCTGCGGGTATCTGTTGGAATCTCCGAAGCCCGAAGCGACCGACCGGACGCCGTACGGATGTTCGGAGGACTTCGGGTCCGAAGCGTTTCGCCAAACGTGCTGGTGGGTCTGCGGGGCGGGCACGGAACGCCTCGCCCATCTGGCGCTGATGCCCCGGTCTTCCGCGTCGCGCCGATTCGTTTTCTGGATGGTCCTGCTGGTCGCTGGTTCGGCGGCGCTCGCTTCGTTCGGCTTGGTGGGCTGGCATATCGTGACCAACGCGCCGCGGGACGAAGCGTCTCCGGCCCCCCAGCCCTCCGGACACGGCTGGTATCGCCTCGCCGGAGCCGGCTCTCCGCCGCCCTACCACGGCCGGGCTGTCCCCACCGAGGTCTGGTGGAACCCCACACAAAGTGCGCTCGCCACGGCGAGCATTTTCGTGGTAGGTCTGGTCGTCGCCGGGATCATCCTGGCCAGTCAGCGGGCGGGCGCGCAACGCGCCTTGGGGCCGAAGTACCGGGACCAGGGGCGACTGGAAGCCGCCCTCCACTACGACACCGCGTGGTTGATGCTCCTGTTCCCCGCAGCCGTGCTCGTCGCCTTGCGGCACCTGGCCGACATCAGCACCATCGCCCGGTGGCCGCTGGCGGTCCCGCCGGCGGCGATTTACGCTCCGGCGGCCGTGCTCGCCCTCATCGCCACATGTGGGTATACCTTCGGACTGGTCCGGGTCGCGGCGACCGTGCCCGTGGCGGTCCGTACGCGGGTCGTAGTGTTCTTCGCGTTGTGGAACCCGCTGCTCATCGTTGTTTGGATGGCAGCGGCGGCGGTGGGTCTGTATTTCTGGGTGCGCCTCTTGGTTCCGCAACTGGACCTGGGCTGGTAAGGGAGCGGATGTGCCGCCGCAAACCATCGCTATCCTCGATTTCGGCAGCCAGTATGCCCAACTGATCGCCCGGCGGGTGCGCGACCTGCACGTCCACAGCGTGCTCTGCGCCCCGGACGTTACCCCCGACGAACTGGCCGGGATGAACACCGTAGGCGTCATCCTCTCGGGCGGGCCGGCCAGCGTCTACGCCGCGGGGGCCCCGCGTTGCCGGTCGGAAATCTTCCACAGCGGACTGCCCGTCTTGGGGATTTGCTACGGCATGCAGATCATGTGCGACCGCTTCGGCGGGAAGGTCGAGCCGGGCCGTCTGCGTGAATACGGACGGAGCGAGTTGACCGTCGCCACGCCGCATCCCCTGCTGGAGCAGGTGCCGTCCCCCACGCCGGTGTGGATGAGCCACGGCGACATGGTCACCGCCGTTTCCCCGGACTTCGTGCCGATCGCCCGAACCCCCGCCTGCCCGCTGGCCGCGGTCGCCCATACGACCTTGCCGCTGTTCGGCGTGCAGTTCCATCCCGAGGTCACCCACACCCCCCACGGCACGCAACTGATCCGCAACTTCCTCTACAACGTCTGTCGCTGCGATGCGGGGTGGACCGTCGGCCACGTGGTGGACCACCTCCTCCGCGACCTCCGCCGGCGGGTGGATGCACACTCGCGGGTGATCTGCGCCTTGTCCGGCGGGGTGGACAGCAGCGTGACCGCCGCCCTGCTCCACGAGGTGATCGGCGACCGGCTGGTCTGTATCTGTGTGGACAACGGCCTGATGCGCCAGGGCGAGATCGCGCTCATCCGCCGGACGTTCGCCGAGCACTTTCGCATCGAGCTGCACGTGGTCGACGCGGCGGCCCGGTTCCTGGGCGCCTTGGCCGGCGTGACCCATCCACGGGAGAAACGGCGCATCATCGGGCGGGAGTTCATCGAGGTGTTTAAGAGCGAGGCCGCCGCGATCCAAGGTGCCAAGTATCTGGCACAGGGCACGCTCTATCCGGACGTCATCGAATCCGGCCGCGGCCACGCCGGCCAGACCGCCGAGATCAAGCTGCACCACAACGTCGGCGGGCTGCCGGAGGAGTTGGGCTTTGAGTTGCTCGAGCCGCTGCGCGACCTGTTCAAGGACGAGGTGCGCCGCGTGGGCGAACACTTGGGCTTGCCCTACGAGATCGTGTGGCGCCATCCCTTTCCGGGGCCTGGGTTGGCCGTCCGCATCATTGGCGAGATCACCCCCGCCCGGCTGGACTTGCTCCGCCGGCTCGACGCCATCGTCCTCGACGAGATCGTGGCCGAGGGCTGGTATCCCAAAATCGCCCAGGCCTTCGTGGTGCTGCTGCCGGTTCGCACCGTCGGGGTGATGGGGGACGAGCGCACCTACGAGAATCAGCACGTCGCGGTCCTGCGCTTCGTGGAAACCAGCGATTTTATGACCGCCGACTGGGTCCACCTGGACCAGGACCTGCTGGGGCGCATCTCGACGCGAGTGATGAACGAGGTAAGCGGGGTCAACCGGGTGGTTTATGACATCTCCAGCAAGCCCCCCGCCACAATAGAATGGGAGTAGTTTTCGGGCGTTTACCGGAGGTGCTCTGGACGGGACTATGGTGCGACCGCTGCCGCCGGCAGGCTGCCCAAACGCAGGTAAGTTTTCCATTGACGTTTGCCGATTCAATAGTATGCTAATAGTGGACCGTTAGCAAGGTTTCGAATCGGGGAGCGAGCTTGGCCATGAACTTGATACAGGACATCCGTTCGATCGAGGACGTGGAGACGGCCCCGCGCGCGGTGCTTTCCGCCGTGCATCGCACCCGCCGTCCGCTCATCGTTACCGTGGACGGGCAACCCGACGTGATCGTGCTGCCGGCCGAATCGCTGTCCTCGAAAATGACGGCGATGAAGGCGGCGGTGGAACTGGCCGGCGCTGAACCGTAGCCCGCACCATGCGGCGCTATTGCGCGTACCACTCGACGATCGGTTTCATCGATGGCGCCAAGTCGCATTCGCCCAGTTGGGTCTTCGCCACCCAGCGGACTTCCGCGTAGCCGAGCGGCTGGGCTTCTCCGTCCACCACCCCGGCGAGAAAGTAGCGCCACACCGCGGGGGTGCCTTGGTACACGCCCGCGAGCGGCGGTTGTCCCACGTCGATGGCGATGGTGAGGCCCACTTTTTCCCGCGCCACCCGGCGCATGGCCGCCTCGGGCGATTCACCTTGATGCCCACGTCCGGAGGGGAATTCCCAAAGGGCTGGGCCCGACCCCGTCGGCCCCGGGCGTACCAGAAGCACTTGCCCACCGGCCTGTTCGATGATCGCGGCCACCACCACGGGATCAGATGGCTTCTGCTCCATGATCCGGTTGCTTGCCATTCCGACGAGACATCCGCCCCACCTGCGAGTAGATCGCCAGCGTGAAGGCTAGGCCGCACAATAGGACCCGCACGATGAACATCCCGCCGTTGCTGTGGTAGACGATGGGTTTGGGATTCGCCGCTCCTGTGATCGGAATCGCGATCGTCTTTTCCGCCATCGCCCAGCGCCAGTAGCCGATCACCCCGCCAGGAGGATAGCGTCGAGCCAGGAATTGCTTGGCGGCGTGGATGGCGTCGGCACGCACGTCCGCCCCCGTCTTACCCGGGAGCTTGACCACTTGCTTAATCGCCTCTTGGGCGACGTCGGAGGGGAAGGTCATCCCCTCCCACACCAGCGCCCCTTTGTCGACGGAGGATCTCTGCGGATTGGTAACATTGATTTCAACTTTATCCCATTGACTTCTTGGGCTGATTATGAATTGGTACGGTCCTTCAGCATCCTTCATACAATGCATCAGGAACCCAATCATGTTTCCTTTTGAGTCGTATGCATAGATATCGAGTTGATAGAATTCCTTAGGGCTACTGGAGGAGAGTGGTACGATGAGTTTTGTATTCGTTGTTTCTTTCGTAAAGGGTCTGTCAATCAACGTAAAGGATTCAGAGTATCTGCTTATCTCTAAGTGGTATCTGGTGGCTCCTACTACC
>JBGPAW010000078.1:0-11520 GCA_041480905.1 Phycisphaerae bacterium | reverse complement strand
GGGTGGGTCGGTGAGGATCAAATCAAAAAGCGCTGCCTACCGCGATGCTCCACGAACTCCTTACCCTGACGCTCTTTCACCCGCGTTCATGAATCGTAACTGTAATTTTCGAGACTTCATTACGCGGTGTCAAGCAAATTTTTGTGCAATCACACCGGTGTGAAACTGGGCAAGGAACGCCCCGGCTCCACGACTTCGCCGCTCTCGCGGGTGAGGCATGGATTTCGCCGATATTTCGGGGTAGAATACAATTGAAGGACAATCGGAGGTTTACCCATGCGTGAATTGATCTTAGCCGTGATAACGGCGACCTTGGGCCTCACGCTTGGCGCATCGGCCCAACCTGCGCCGGAACCCAAGGACCAGAGTACCCGCCCCGGCACCACCAAACCCCCCAAATCCGAGTCCGACCTGAGGCGTTTTTTGCGCACGCAGATTGAGCAGGTGGAGTGGGACGACACCCCTTTCAGTGAGGTGATCGATTGGCTCCGTGAGCACGGTCAAGTCAACGTGGTGGTCCGGTGGAACGTGCTCCAGGAGCAAGGGATTGACCAGGATTCGCCGGTCAGCCTGCGGCTCAAGGACGTCAAGGTCGCCACCATCCTGTCGGAAGCGCTGGCCCAGCTCTCCCAAACCAAGGAGCTCCGTTACCTCGGGGTGGGGCGGACGCTGACCATTTCGACGCGGCAGGACCTCAACAAGCGGCTCTACACCAGAGCTTATTCGGTCAATGATCTGCTGTTCCGCATTCCCGATTTCACCGACGCGCCCTCCATCAACATCCAGCAGGGCGGGGGCGGCGGGCAGGGCAGCGCCCAACAGAACCCCTTCCAGGGCGGCGGCGGGGGCGGCGGCGGCGATGAGGACACGCGCTCGCGGTCCGAACGCATCAAAGACCTGATCGAGACCATCACGGCCACCGTCGAGCCGGAGTCGTGGCGGGAGAACGGGGGTGAAGGGACAATTAAGTCATTTAACGATAGCGTCCTCGTCGTGCGGGCCTGCCTGGAGGTCCATGAGCGGCTGGGCGGTCCTCTGGTACTCGAGGAATAAGCGACTAACCCAGACTTATCCGCCCTGAGAAAAGAAAAGCTCATGCCATTCCGTCTCGCGGACCCCTTCCAAGTGATCCTGCGGAGCATGCTCCAACCCAGCGCTCCGGGTAGTCCGGTGAGTTAAACCGGCAGGAGTCAGGGTGCGGGCGGCAGCCCCACGTCGAGTATCCGCGCTTGCCTCGTCTTGATCTCTACGGCCACGATGCGGTGGCGATTGGTGTCCGCAACGTATAAGGTGTCGCCGGCCACGGACACTCCACCCGGTTCGGAGAAGCCGATCTCTGCGGAAGTGCCCGACTCCGGCTGACCCGTACCCAGCCAGGTCGTGACTTCCGCAGTCGTCAGGTCGATCCGCCGCACCGCGTTATTAAACGTGTCGGCCACGAAGAGTTGGTCGCCCCACAGCACGACCCCCAGCGGGTGCTGAAACCGCGCGGCCGCGCCGATGCCGTCCTGCGTTCCGAAGTCGAACAACCCGCCGCTGCCTGCTACGGTCCCGACCTGCCCCTCGGGGCCCAACTCGATCGCGCGGATCGTCGAAACCTCCGAGTCCGCGACGTAAAGACGCCGACCGTCGCTGGCCAATCCGGACGGTTGCGCGAAAGCGGCTGAAACCCGCGGGCCGTCGAGGCGTCCCTCCCGCCCCGTCCCCGCGAAGACGCGGACGCGCTGCGTCGACAAATCCATGACCCCAACCTGGTGCGTACCGGCCAGCGCCACGTAGAGCTGGTCGTCCACCCGAGCCAAGTCCCACGGCGAGCTTAGCGGCGTTTCTCGCGCGGGCCCGTCGGCAGCATAATCGTAGGATGGTTCGCCCGTGCCGGCGATGCGGCGGACCGTCCGCGCCGCCAGGTCCACCGCCCGCAGGGCATGGTTCTCCGTGTCCGCCACGTACAGCGTCTGGCCGTCAGCGCTGAGGGCCAGCCCTTGCGGCTGATGAAAACGGGCCTCCTCGAAGCGGCCGTCCCTCAGCCCGGCTTTCCCGTCGCCGACCACGGACTGGACCCGCCCCTGCGAATCGGCGATCAAGACCCGGTGATGGTTCGTATCGCTGATGAAGAGCCGGTCCCGCCCGTCCGCCAAAACCTTGCCGGGAAATTGGAGCACGCCCGGCTGGAACGATTCTCTCTCGCCGCGGAACCTCAGCGGCTTGGCCAGCTTACCCTCGGCCCGATGCGTTTCGAGGAGTTCGCCGATCTTTCGGTCCAGGGCTTCGCGATGTCCTTCGCCGGAAACTCGGCCGACAACGTACCCCTCCGGGTCGATCAGCACCAACGTCGGCCACGCGCGCACCCCGTAGGCGTTCCACACCGCGTAGTCGTTGTCCACCGCCACCGGGTGGGCGACGTTGTGCCGCAGGATGGCCTGGCGAATGCGGTCGGGGTCTTTCTCCGCACTGAACTTTCCCGAGTGTACGCCGATCACCACGAACGGTTGATCGCGGTACTTGTCTTCCAGGTATTTAAGCTCCGGCAGCACGTGCATGCAGTTGATGCAGCAATAGGTCCAGAAATCCAGCAGCACCACCTGCCCACGGAGCTCCGCCAGACGCAGCGGCCGATCCGTGTTCAACCACGTGTCCACCCCGGCGAACTCCGGGGCGCGGACCCGAGCCTGATCCTCTACGTTCCTCTGACCGTACACCATCGCCACCGCTCTCCAAATCAAGAACCCCAGTCCGACTACGACCAGCACGCGGACCGCAGTATGCGTGGTTCCTTTCATTTGCCGGCCTCTCAACATGACCGGATTGTAGTAGGCCACACCGCGAATGACCGGTGCGACGCCGCATTATGGGTGCACCGAGAAACTCAGGCGACGTGGGGGCGCTGGGTGGCATGGGTCCGTCAAAGGCTTGCCTTTGGCGGACCCGTGTTAGGACGGAGCAGCGCACGGGTCTCTATCGCCTCGCATGAGGCGATAGAGACCCATGCCACCCGGATCGAGCGGTACACCCCGGGACTATCTTCATTCGACCGGAAGTGCTAGATTCCTGCGCAACGCTTGAGCCACGTAAGTGCCGGGGGGAGCGGGGCTTGGGGTGTCACCGAGCGGCAGGATACGCCGATGTGGGCCGTCGTCAGCGAAACGTGGCGCATTTTGAATGAGGCGGCGGTCTACTTGCTGTTGGGGTTCGCCTTGGCCGGCGTGCTGCACTGGCTGGTCGGCCGCCGACCGGGGCTTTTCAACTCCCTGAGCAAACGGGGCACTAAATCCGTCTTTCTGGCGGCGCTGTTCGGCCTGCCGGTGCCGTTGTGTTCGTGCGGCGTCCTGCCCGCGGGACTGGCCTTGCGTAAGAAAGGCGCGAGCCTCGGAGCGACGGTCGCCTTTCTGATCAGCGTCCCGGAAACGGACATCGTCTCGATTTCCCTTACTTACGGTCTGCTGGGTCCGGTGATGGCGGTCTTCCGCCCGTTCGCGGCGCTGGTGACGGCGGTCGTCACCGGCCTGGTAACGAACCTCGTGGAGCGATGGTCTGGTCCACTGCCCACCGCCGCCGCGGAGAACCAGGCTGAACCCGATCGCTGCGCCGAGGATCGCCGGAAAGGCGCGCTGCGGGAGATCGTACACTACGGCTTCGTCGAGTTCTTCGACGACATCATTGGGGCGCTGCTGTTCGGCATCATCCTGGGCGGTCTGATTACGGTCTTACTCCCCTCGCTCGGTATGGCGCGAGTCTCGGGCCATTCGTTCTTCGCCATGTTGGCCATGCTGGCGGTGGGCATCCCCATGTACGTGTGCGCCAGCGCCTCGACGCCCATCGCCGCCGGGCTGATCGCCGGCGGGTTCAGCCCCGGGGCGGCCTTGGTCTTCCTGCTCGCCGGTCCGGCGACAAATGTGGCCAGCCTGGTCGTGCTCTCCAAGCATCTCGGGCGGACGATCCTGGCGGTCTACCTGCTTTGCATCGCCCTTATCAGCGTGTTGATGGGCCTGTGGCTGGACGCTTTCATCGGTTCCGCGACCATCCCCTTGCCCGCCATCCTGCCTCCGGCCGCCGAATCGTCCTTGAGCATCTTCAAGCTCGCGGGTGCCCTCCTGTTTACGGTGTTGTCGGTGATGAGTCTCCGCCGCACCGGCTTGCTCAACGGGTTGGTGGCGCGCGCCGCGCGGCGGACCGGTCTGCCGCTTAGCACCAGGGCGGTGACGATCGCGGCGGTGATCCTGGCCGGCGCCGTTTATGCCGGCAGCGGTGTCTTCGTCGTGCACCCGGGCGAGCGTGCGGTGGAGACCCGCTTCGGGCGCATCGTCCGGTCCGACCTCAGTCCCGGGCTACACTACGCTTGGCCTTATCCGGTGGGTCGGCGGGAGATTGTGCCGGTGGCGCGCGTCCAACGCCTGGAGTTGGGTTTCCGTCTGAATGCACCGCCGACAACGCCGGCGGCCTCCGCCGCCCGCGCCTGGGCGATGACGGCTGAATCCTGGATGCTGACCGGCAACGAGGACATCATCGACGTCAAGTGGGTCGTGCAGTATCAGGTGCGCGATTCTCCGCAGGGGCGGTTGGACTACCTGTACGGCACGAGCGACCCGGCGCAGTTGGTGCGCAGCGCCGCCGAAGCCTCTATCCGCGCCGCCGTGGGGTGCCGGGACATTGACACTCTGTTGACCACCGCGCGGGCGACAATCGAGGAGACCGTGCAACGCGACTGGCTGCAGCCGGCCCTGGATCGGTGTCGCGCCGGCGTCCGCGTGCTCGGGGTAAGCCTGATCGACGTGCACGCCCCGCCGGACGTACACCGGGCCTTCCGCGACGTGGCCAGCGCCGCCGAGGAGAAAATGGAGACCATCCACACGGCCTATGAGTATCAGGAGCGTGTGGTGCGGCAGGCGGCGGGCGAAGCCGCCCAGCGCGTCGCCCAGGCCGAGGGGCAAGCTTCTGACACGATCGCCCGCGCCCAAGGGGCCGGCGTCGCGTTCGGAGATCGGCTGGAAGCGTATCGCGGGGCGCGGAGCGTGACGCGCCGGCGGATGTACTTCGAGACGATGGACGCGGTGTTGGCTGGTTTGCGAAAGTACATACGCGCCACCGGACCATCAGGCCCGGGGCTGGACCTGTGGAGAATTGAGGATCAAGCCGGATCGGAGCCGCCCTTTTTGCCCGGCGGCGGCGCCAAGTGAGCAGCGGAGGTAGACGCCGTGAAAGCGTTGATCGGCATCGTGGGGATGGTGCTCGTGGTCCTGGTCGGCTGGTCGGCGGGCTTTGCCGTCAACGAAACCCAGTACGCCATCGTCACCCGGTTCGGCGATCCCGTGCGGGTCATCCGGGAGCCCGGCTTGCACTTCAAGTGGCCGGCCCCGTTCGAGAGCGCCATGTACTTCGACAAACGGCTGCTCGTGTTGGACTGGCCCGCCCCGAACGAACCCACGCGCGAGTATCTCACCCAGGACAAGAAGAACATCGAAGTGGCCGCCTATGCCGCCTGGCGCATCGCGGACCCGTTGCTCTACCTCAAAGCCGTCGGCACGCGCGCCGAGGCCGAAGCCAACCTCGGCGTCATCCTGGCTTCGGAGTTGGGCACGGCCTTGGGCCGCTACGACCTGTCCGCCCTGCTCTCGGTCCACCCCGAAACCCTGAAGCTCGAAGCCATCATGGCGGACATCCGCACCGCCTGCGCCCGCACCGCGGCACCACGCTACGGCATCGAGGTGGTCGATTTCCGCATCAAGCGCATCAATTTCCCCGAGCAGAACCGCGACAGCGTCTTTCAGCGCATGCGGGCGGAACGCAAACGCATCGCCACGCGCTACCGCAGTGAAGGTGAGGAGGAAGCCACTAAAATCCGCGCCGCGGCCGACAAGCAGCGCACCGAAATCCTCGCCGAAGCCTCCCGCCAGGCCCAGGAGATCCAGGGCCGGGCTGAGGCGGAAGCCACGCGAATCTACGCCGAAGCCTACGGACAAGACCCCGAGTTCTACGAGTTCCTGCGCACCCTGGAATCCTACGAGAAGTCCCTTACCCAGCGCACCACCCTCGTGCTACCGGCGGACTCGCCCTACTTGAAGCTCCTGATGAGCCAAGGGGCGGTTCCGCCCCTGGGCACGCCGCCGGACTCCGCCGCGTCGTCTCCGCCGCCCCCGGCGAACGCCGCCGAACCGCAACGGGAGAACGCCGATGACCGGCCCCAGCCTTCGGAGTAGCCCACCGCCGGCCTGGCATCCCCTGCGTCGCCGCCTGGCGGTGCTCGCGGTCTTCTCCGCCGCCGTGCTCCTGTGGCTGCTCTCCGGGTTCTACACCGTCAGCCCCGACGAGCTGGGCGTCGTCACCCGCTTCGGGCGCCTTCGCGATTCGCGGATCATGCCGGGGTTGCACTACGCCTGGCCCCGGCCCATCGAGCGCGTCTACACTCCGCGCACCACCGGTGTGAAGCAGCTCCAAGTGGGCTTTACGACGTTGGGTCTCCCGTCCCCCGAACGGCGCAGTTCCGACACCCTGACCGGCGACGAAAACATTCTCAAAATCATGATGGTCGTGCAGTACAAAGTTCTCGACCCGATGGCCTACCTGTTCAAGACGGAAGACGCCCACGGGCTCGTCGAGCGGGCGGTGCAATTTGCGGTCAGCCGTCAGGTGGCGGCGCTGCCGGTGGACGACGTGCTCACCACCGCCAAGGACGAAATCCAAGTGCGGGCGATCGCCCTGGCCCAGGGACTGCTCGATGCCTATGAGGCCGGCATCGTCCTGCTCGGGGGCAGTTTGCAGGTGGTGGATCCGCCGGTTCCGGTCCTGGCGGCCTTCAAAGAGGTCGCCAGCGCCAAAAAGGACAGCGAGCGTCTGCTCGATGAGGCCCGCGAGTACGAAAGCAAGGTGCTCCCCGAAGCCCGCGGGCAAGCCGACCGCATCATCAGCGACGCCCGCGGGTTTCATGCCGACCGGGTCGGCCGCGCCCGCGGCGACGCCGGTCGCTTCCTCAGCATACTTACGGAATACCGCCGGGCCCGGGACGTGACCCGGACAAGGCTGTATGTGGAAACTATGGAACGGGTCTTTGCCAAGATGAACGTGATCGTCCTCGACCGCGCCGACGGCCCCGGTGCCTCCAAAGTGACCATCGTGGACCGCTAGATGGCTTCACTTAAACCGCCTTCGCGCACCCGGCGGTGAATGAGATGGTTTAGACCGATGAGTGCTCTCGAACCCTCCGGATGGCGTTTTCCGCGTACCTTCTGGATCGCCAACACCGCCGAACTTCTCGAACGCGCCGCCTTCTTCGGGATGTTCATTGCCCTATCCCTCTTTCTGACTCGAAAGGTCGGGTTCTCCGACGTTCAGACCGGATTCGTCAGCGCCGCCTTCGCCTCCGGGCTCTACTTCCTACCTTCGTTCATGGGGGCACTGGCCGATCGCATCGGCTTCCGCCGGGCACTGCTTCTCGCCTTCGCGGTGCTCACCCTCGGGTACGCTCTGCTCGGTGCCGCCGGCCATCCGGCGCTCGGCGGCGTCGGCGCCAAGCTGGTCGCCCTGCTGTCCTTGGCGGTCATCATGTGCGGCGGCGCTATGGTCAAACCCGTCATCTCGGGCACGGTGGCCAAGTGCTCCGCTGCGGAACACCGTGCCCGAGCATTCTCGATCTTCTATTTGGTAGTCAACATCGGCGGGTTCACCGGCAAAACCGTGGCCAAACCCCTCCGCACGGGCTTCACCATTCCCGGGACTCAGGTTCATCTCGTCCTGGGATTGGAGTACATCAACTACTACGCCTCCGTTACGGCCCTGCTGGCCCTTGTCTTCGTGGCCCTGCTCTACCGGAACGTGGACCGCCCGGACGTGGGCAAAACCGCACGTGAGATCCTTGTCGGACTGTGGAAAGTCGTCACCCACTTCCGTTTTCTGGCCCTGATCCTGATCGTCGCGGGCTTCTGGACCATCCAGGGACAGCTATACGTCACCATACCGAAGTACATCCTGCGCCTGGTCGGCGAGCAGGCCGCCCCGGAATGGCAGGCCAACATCAATCCCGCCGTCGTCATCCTCCTGGTTATGCCCATCACCCACCTGGTCCGCCACTTCCGACCGGAGAACTCGATCGCCATCGGTCTTTTTCTCGTGACCTGCGCAGCCGCGAGCATCTCCCTCAGTCCGGTACTGGAGTCCGCAGCCGGTCGCTCGGTCGGATTTTTCGGCGGGCGGTTGCACCTGCACCCGGTCACGGTCATGGCCAGCTTGGGGATTGCGGTGCTGGGCCTCGCGGAATGCTTTCTCTCGCCCAAGTTCCTCGAATACGCCTCGAAACAGGCCCCACCCGGCGAGGAAGGCACCTACATGGGCTACCAGTCGTTGACCTCCTTCTTTGCGTGGCTGGTCGGTCCGATCGTGTCCGGCTTCTTGCTGAGGGCTTACTGTCCAGACCCACAGACGTTGGGACCAGAGGCTCACGCCCAATGGCAAGCGGCCATCGCCTCCGGCGCCGCGCTACCCGCCGCCTACGCCCAGGCCCATTACCTCTGGTACCTCTTCGCGGCGATCGGGTCGGCAGCCTTCGCCGCCTTGCTGGTGTTCAAACTCATCACCGCCCGCATTGACCGTCGCCGCGCCGGCGCGCACGACCTGCCCCCCTGATCCGCGGGCCACGGTTCTGTGAGCAGTACCCGGCTCTTCATTTCGTGTCTGTCGGTGTCAGCAATCGGACTTGATAGGCCGCGAGTCTCACCGGCCCGCGCCCCGTCGTGATCGTTTCCCCGCTGAGCACGTCGCGGAAGGGCAATCCGTCATCACCCGCGGGATTCCCCAGAACGATCGAGCGCGCCTGGTTCCGCAGATTCACCACCGCCAAGCACGGCTTGCCTTTCGCGGGACGCTCGGTGAAGACCAGGCACCTCGACGCCACCCCACCGTCCGACTCGTAGGCCACGAAATCAGCCGGATCGCGCAGGTCCCGGCTGAGGATAGGGTCGGGAAGGTCTTTGAGGTATCGCCCCAGCTCCCCCGGCGTTCCGCCGCCGGGTGGAACCACGACCTTAACGTTCGCCCCGACCGTAGCCGCCTGTCCCCGCAGGCGCTCGGCCGCCGCGGCAGCCTCCCCACCCTCCGCCGCCAGCAGGACCGCGCGATACTCGCCCAGGCCGACGTTTTTCGCAGTCTGGGATGGGATCACGTCGTAGCGTAACTGTCGATCCACCAGCAAATCGAAGAGTTCAACGGCCTCGGGTGACCACCGATCCTCGTTCTCCCGGCTCACCGCCGTCGCGTCGATCACCACGACGAGGCCCGGGCGGGCGGCGCAGGCTCTGACTTCCCGAGCATAGCACCTCAGGTCCAGCGCCGTATGGGCGATGGCCTCGGCCTCGTCCGGATGCGTGACCCACGGCGCATACGGCAACGGTGACCCGTCGCGCAGATCGCGCCAGCCCTCGATCACCCCCAACGCCTGACCGGCCAGCGCGTGGACCCACATCGCCAGACGAATGGCACTCCCGTCCGGCACGCCGGCGGGGGACGCATCGGCACCGCGCGACTCCCGCCAACCCAGAACCAGCACGTTTCGCCCGGGTACCGGCCCACGCAGCAAGCTTCGCCGGGCCAGCGACGCCCCCCAACTCTCCCCCTCCGGCGGATCGACCACCGCAGGTACGGCGTCGATTCCCGATCCCTCCTCCGGCGTCGACAGCAGCGTGGCGAGCGACAGCGGTTTAACCGCGAGCTGTTTCCCCGAAGGTGTTTCCGCGGCGCCGCTAGCCTCCGTCACCAAGGTGACCCCTAATGCCTCGGCCCGGGCAGCCAGCGCCGACCAATGATCGGCGGAAAGGGCCGTCCGGGAAGAGACCCCGTAGATCCCCATCCCAAGGCATGCGAGCAAGTCGAAATCACCCAGCACGGGGTCGTACCGGGTGGCGGACGTCCGATCCATGAAAGCAAAGCCTGGAGCGAAGCCCACCGGCGTCCCCGGCTGCGGTGCCCCCGTGAGGGGGGCGGTGTCCCACTCCATGCGATCGGGACGGAAGTCCGCCCGAGCCTCTTCCCGCGTCGCCCGCGCCAGCGCCGCCTCCAACCAATCGAGCATGGCGGCCAACTCGGCGTCGCGGATCATGCCCCCCGCCGCTTGACGAGCGTGTAACTCCCGTTCCAACCACGTCACCGTCTTCAGGGCCACCGCAAGGGTGGCCCGCCGATAGGGACGCTCGCTCCAGCCGAAGTAGAGCGATTCGAGCAGGTCCGGCGTCGGGACCAACCGTCGCAGTTGCATCCGCGCCCGCTCAAGATCGGATGGCAGGTCGGCGATTCTTGCCCCGTGCGGAGGCGTCCGCGCCGGTGGCGGCTTCCGTTCGTCTCCCGCCCGCCGTCCGGGAGACTGGATCGTCGCGGGTCCGGCGCCCTCACGGCGAGCCGCCTTCTCCGTGGTCCGGGCCGATTCGGTGCATCCCGGTGCCACGCACAGCCCGCAGAGCAACCCAGCGACCGCAACACGTGTTCTCATTCCCAGGCCGCGACGCGGTGCTACCATAACTTCCACCATTTGTGTGGACGCCGGTGACCGGCGGACCGCAAACGCTGTTCCATCTCGGTCAACGTCGGCAGCTTGGCCCGCAGATTGATTAACCGTCCCCGGGCGAACAGGTTCGGGCGCTCGCGCAGTTGCCGCCGCGAGGCTTCGTGAAACACCGCCTCGGGCGGCGGCAAGTCGTTGTCCGCGCCGTAAAACTTCAGGGCCTCTTCGAGACATTGGGCCGCTTCGTAGCCCAAGCGCCGGCTCTCCGCCGCATCGGCCTGCGCCGCCGCCGCTTCGCCGATGACCCGAAACAGGGTCAGCCACTGGGCTACGTCGATGATCCGGGAGGGCATCGTGGCGGCGCTGATCCGCGCCGCCGCCAACTCGTCCCCTTCCACCTCCGCGGACGCAGGCTCCTCGGACAGACGAAACCGAAACGGGCTATCGAAGCCGCACCCTTCGCAGCGGGTTTGCACCGTCCAGACGTGGCCTTCGGCCGACGAATCCCGGCGGCTCTCCACGCACCGCGTCCGCCCGGTGCCGCATAATTTGCAGGGGGTCACCATCAGGTAGAGGTGCGCTTCCGCCACACTGTGGGCTTCGAGCGGAGGAATCTCCATGACCTGCCTCCGCCGGACTAGGGGCCTTTCGGCTTCGGGCCGGGAGGGCGCTTATCCTCGGTGCCGTGGCCTTCGCCCCTCAGCCGGCCGAGGAATCCGCTGATCGCCCCCTTGTCTTTCTTGCCGCCAGGCCCGCTCGTTGGAGCCTTTTCCACGGCGCCGGCTTCGGTCCCCTGGTCGGGCTGCTGTTCGGTCCGCGGCTTGATTTGCGCCGCCTCACTGCGATCGGGGATTTTCACACCTCGGTTACCGCTCAACTCCGGACCGACATCGGGAGACGGGATGGGCAGCAGGTATTCGCCTTCGCCTCCAAGGTTGCGGTTGTAGGGAGGACTCGGTTCCCGTTCGCGGCACGCCCCCGCGACGCCGATCAGGACCATCAGGCCCATCCCTATCCCGCGGAACCTCGCTCGTACCATC
>JBGPAW010000077.1:0-11539 GCA_041480905.1 Phycisphaerae bacterium | reverse complement strand
GCGGGTCAACTCGAGCACCTCGTCCACGAACGAGAACGGCGGCCGGTGCGGGATCGAAGCCAGGACCGACGGTGCCATCACGGCGCATCCTCCCGCACCATCCGGTGCTGAGTGCTGTGTGCTGAGTCCCGAGAACCATACCGAACCGCGACCGTCAGCCCTTGACCCCGAGGGTCAAGGGTCAGGGAGCGGTCGGCCAGCACAGAGGGCGGAGGACGGAGGATGGAGCATGGGGAGGAAACGAACGCATCCACCTCGTTGGCGACGATCACGCCGTAGTTGATCGCCCCCAGCCAGCCGGACATGATGATGCCCACCGAACCGGCGTGGAACAGCCCTCGGACCTGCTTGGGCAGATCCAGGCTCACCGCCAACCCCTCGAACTTGGTGCCGAACGTCGCCCCGGCCTCATGCCGGGTGTAGTGCTGAAAGGTTTTCGGCGTGGCCGCCTCCACGTGGTCGAGCTGCCCGCGGACGTTCGGGAGGTATTTTTCCAGGGCGGCCAAAGTGCTCTCGATCAACCGCTGCTTCGCGGCCCGGTATTCCTCTTCGGAGAGGTGGGCCCAATCGGCGTAGTCCGCGTTCGTGGAGGAGACGATGGTGTAGCGCTCCGAGCCCGGGCGAAGGTCGGGGTAATACATCGAGAAAGTGCGGCTGGTGGGAGGCATGGCGCACATGGCGGCTGAATCGAACCGCGGCGCGGTGGAGTGAAACACCAGATCGCCGATGTAGTCGATGGTTTCGCCCCGGCGCAGACCCAGATACACCTGGCAACTGCTGTTGTTCAGCCGCACGGCCGCCGCCGCCTCCACGAATTCGTCATCGAAGTGCTCGTAACCCACCAGCGTCTCGATGGTGGTCTTGAGGTTGGCGTTGGAGAGCACGGCCCCGCAGGCGATCCGCTGATCGTTGGCCACCACTCCCCGGACCGCGCGGTCTTGGACGACGATCCGCTGCACCGGCACGCTCTGCCGCAGGTCCACGCCGTTCTTCTTCAGTTCGGTCTTCATCAGATGGACGAGTCGGTCCGTGCCGCCCCGGAAGGTGAACACCCCTTTGCTCATGAAGTTGGAGAAGACGATGCCGTAGGTGATGGCCGGGTCGTCCAGGGTGGAGCCGTTGGCGTAGGTGATGGGCTCCATGAGCAGGCGGACTACGTCGCTGCGCCCGGGGAAGAACCGCTCGAACAACTCCGCCGTGGTCATGGTCTGGTCGTCGTAGAAGTCCATGGCCCGGGTGGTGTCGAAGAAGCGTGCCACGGTTTCCGGCGGAACCTTGAACCGTTCGACCAGCAACCGGGTGAAGTCCGTCCGTTCGTACGTCGTCTGGAGTTGGAACTGGGGGTTGTCGAAGCGGATGCCTTCCAGGGGCACGATGGCGTCGGCGATCTCCCGGGTCCAGTACTTGCGGCAGCTCTTGATCATCCCCGCCGGAAAACCGTGCAGGGAGATGTCGAAGATGTGCCCGCCCTTGCGGCGGAACCAGGTAGCCAGCCCACCGAGATTGTAGTGCTGCTCGAGCAGGAGCACCGTGTGCCCGCTGCGGGCCAGCACGTTGGCGGCGGTCAGACCCGCCAGCCCGCCGCCGATGACGACGACGTCGTAGTAATCGCGGACACCTTTCAGTCGGTCCCGGGCCACGGTGGTCACTCACTCCTGGGCGAGCACGTGCCGGTTCGCCATGGAAACCCCGCTCAACATGGCCCCGATGATACCCAGGAATCCCTGGTCCGTCCCGCAGAGGAACAGGTTTTTCAGCCGGGTCCGGCCGTCGCGGATTTTGCGCGGGGCCCCGTAAACCGCCCCGTTAATGTGCCCGGTATACTTGCGGATGGTCCGGGGCGTGAACGTGTCCGCGTACACCACGCGGTCACGGAAGTCGGGGACCACCTTCAGGTGGACGGCCTGGGCGATTACCCGGTCGTAACAGGCGCGCTTGGCACGGGTGTACGTCTGGTCATCTGCACTGCACCACCGATCATGGTTGGCCAGCACGGTCAGCCGCACGGTCCCCTCGGCTCCGTCGTCATGCCGCTCGAAATTGTTGGGGCAGCAGACTACCCCGCTGCGCACGTCCACCAGCGTGTCGGGCCGGGCATAGCAGAAGGTCTCCGAGTCGTTGAAAAAAATGATGGTCGCTTCGAGTCCGAACTCCGCCGGGGGTACGTCGGTGACGGCGATGGACTCAAAGAACGACAGGTTTCCGACCTCGCCGGCCGGGGGGGGTTCCCGTGCGTCCGCGCACAGTTGCATGGTCTCGAAGTATCCCGCCGACGAGAACACCCGGTCTGCCGTCACTTGCTCGCCGGAATCCAACTCCAGCCCCACCACGCACGTCCCATCATGCACGATCCGCCGCACCCCGCACTTCATGCGCAGCTTCCCCCCGCATCCGCGGAACTGCTTGACCAGGGCCCGCAGGATCGTCCGCACGCCGCCGCGCGGCCGGGCGAGACCCTCGAGGAAGATGCTCTTGAACAGGGTAACGAGCTGGGTGAAATCCATGTCGTGCTCGGCGGCTCCCCCGTAGTACATCAGCGGGCAGAGGAGCATCTCGATCAACAACCGGTCCTTCAGGATCTCTCCGAGCACGGCGCGAGCAGACTGGTGTGGCGCATCCACCCGGTGATCGTCATAGCCGCGGACCTCCTCGACCAGCCGTCTGAAGTGATCGATCTCGCGGGGGAACTTCTCCGCCACCTCGTCCAGGAGAACCTGGAAGTCATTCGTAAACCGCAGGGAGCGCCCCGGGAAGCGGATTTCCGACCACCGCTGAGGACAAAGCTCGAACTGGGCGCGGTCCAGGCGCAACTGGCGGAACAATTGGGCGAGCGGCGCCGTCCGCAACTCGGGCGGGGTGTAGTTGGTCACGGCGTGCAGGCCGACGTCGAACTCCCGCCCGTCCAATGTGTAAAATGAGTTCAATCCGCCGTAGACGTCGTGGCGCTCGAAAATGCAGACCTGCTTATCGAAGTAGGCCAGACGAATCCCGGCGGCGAGCCCGGACATGCCCGCGCCAATGATGGCGGCGTCGTAGTGCATGCGGAACCCGCCGCGCCCCCGAAGGCGCGGTTAGCCGGCACCTGCCGCCTGCAGGCGTGGTCCAAGGTATTCGGCGCAGCCGTCCAGGGTAGCCAGCTTGGTGTAGTCCTCCTTGGGCACCTCGATCTTGTACCGCTTACGCAGCTCCATGATAATGTCGAGGAAGTCCATCGAGTCCATGTCCAGTTGCTCGCGCAGGCGGACGTCGCTCTTGAGGTTGCTCAGGTCCGCGTCCGGCGCCACCACCCCGATGATGTTCAAAACGATCTGCTTGACCTGCTCGTGCGTCATGCTGTCCCTCGATGCCTTGTTCCGTCCCGTCCGAGAACCCATCCGGGAAACCGGGAGCCGGCCTCCCCGTGTGGGACCGGCTTTCCACCCGGTCACGTCACGTAGCGCTTGACCACCACCACCGAATTGGTTCCCAGCATACCGAAGGAATTATTCAAAATGAAATCCATTTTTTCCACCCGGCGCGGCTCGTTCAGGACCAGATTCGGCATGACGCACTCAGGATCGAGTTCCCGGACGTTGATCGTCGGGTGAACCCACCCGTCGATGAACGAACCGAAGTTGCCCGCCAACTCCAGAGCCCCGGCCGCCCCCATCGCATGGCCGATGAAGCTCTTGGTGTTGTTGATCCAGACGCCGCAATCATCGCCAAAAACCCGGCGGATGGCAACGATCTCCTGAATATCGCCCGCCTCCGTCGAGGTGGCGTGCGTGTTGATCAGGTCGATCGCGCCCGGCTCGATGCCGGCCCGCCGGACCGCGGCGGCCATGCACTGGGCCTGCCGCTCGGCGTCGGGCAACACCGGGTCGCGCGCGTCGGAGTTCATGGCATACCCGGCGACTTCACAGATGATGTTCGCCCCGCGCCGCAGCGCCTCCGGCAGGCGCTCCAGCACAAAGACGCACCCCCCTTCGGAAACCACGATCCCGTTGCGGGTCTTGTCGAAGGGCCGCGACGCCTGCGCCGGATCGCCCCCTGTCGCCAGGGCGTTCTGGCTGGCGAAGCTCGCGAAGATGCCGAAGGAATGAATCGACTCCGACACGCCGCCCGCCAGAGCGAGGTCCACCTCCCCCAGCCGCAGCATTTGCACTCCCTGAATCAGACCGGCGTTGCCCGCCGCACAGGCCGCCCCGATGGTGTAGTGCGGACCGGTCAGTCCCATATTCATGGTCACTTCGCCGGCGGGATTGTTCGCCACCGTCCGCGGGTTGTGATGGTGCGACCAGTATTTGGTGTCGTAGTCGTACTGGCGGATGGCGTGGATTTCGTTTTCCGTCTCGACCGTCCCGTGCTCGGTGATGCCGAGGAACACGCCGATCCGGGCGGGATCCCACCGTCCCCGGTCCAGCCCCGCCCGGGCCACCGCCTCGTTGGCGCAGTAAACCGCGACGGACCCGGCCCGCGTCCCCCGCCGCCGGTCCCTGACCTTCTGGTACTTCTGCTCGTCGAACCGGCAGACGCCGGCGAAGACCTGGCCCATGAAGCGGGTCTCGATCGTGGTGATCCCGGACCGTCCCGCGAGCAGGTTGGCCCGAAAGGCCTCGAGTGTATCGCCGATCGGCAAAGTCAAGCCCACGCCCGTAATGACGATCCGGTCTGAAATCGACATAACTACTTTGTTTGGCTGTAGTTACGGTCTTTCAATACCGCCGGGTCGCTCGGTAAGCGGTATTGAGAATACGCTGAAACGCATCCCCATCAGCTATCTAAGCGAATTGTACCGGAAAAGCAAACGGCGCCACCACACTTACCGGCCTGGAACGGTCTTCCGCAAATGCGCGATCAAACGATCCAGCCCTTTCTCCGTTGACACCCGCGCAACGAACTCCAGATCGCGTCTAGCCGCCACGATGCTGAAGTAATGGGATTTCGCAAGCTGCGCTGCCAAGAACCGAGTCATTACCGGTTCCCGTTTCGCACCCGCGAGTCGATATGCGAACTCCAGCAGGGCTCCCGTCCGATACGCCGTTTCGTAACGAACGGCACGCTTGACGGGCGGAAGTCCAAGGGCTTGGAGGATTTCATTCAACCACGGCCACAGCGCCACCGGTTCGCCCTGACTGATGAAGTACGCCCGCCCGGCGCAGGCCGACCCCGGGTGAAGGGCGTCGGCGGCCAGCACGTGGGCCTCGGCAGCGTTGTCGATGTAGGTGATGTCCACCAGGTTGCGGCCATCGCCGACTTGCACCAATCGCCCCTTGCGGGCGCGGTCGAGCACCCGCGGGATGAGGTGCGGGTCTCCGGGACCCCAGATCAGATGGGGGCGCAACGCCACGGTCGCTAACCGAGCGTCGTTGGCCGCGAGGATCTCCCGTTCCGCGACGGCCTTGGTTTCGGGATAGCACGCCAAGTAACAGTCGGGATAGGGTACGGACTCGTCCACATCGCACAGATCGTTCTCGCCGAACACCACGCTCGGTGTGCTGGTGTAGACCAGTTTGGGTACGCCGGCCTCTCGGCACGCCGCCAGCACGTTTCGCGTCCCGCCGACGTTGATGTTCCAGAAGGTCCGGCGCGGACCCCAGATGCCCGTCAGGGCGCCACAATGGAACACCACGTCCATGCCCTTCACGGCGGCTCGAACGGCGCCGGGATCGCGCAGGTCCCCCTGCACGGCGCGGATACTCATTCGTTCGAGGTGTGGGTAGCGGTTTCGCCCGAAGACCGTCACGTTATCGCCGCGCTCGTGCAACAGGCGGGCAATGGCGCCGCCCAGGAAACCGCCCCCGCCGGTGACCAGCGCTCTCATCGCAGTTGCCCCGCAGCCCAGACCGCCAACGCGTCCCGATCGATCTTGGCGTTGTGGCGCACGTCGACCGGAAACGCACGATGAAACAGGACCACGTCGATCCCGCGGGTCAGTTCATGGGCTCGCCCCAGCTCGAGTAATTCCTCCCAGAAATCCGGCATGCGCAGTCCGGAAGGAAACTTGCCCGGCACAGGCTCAACGACGATGACCGGCTCCTGCTGCCCCGGTGGACCCACACCGACCAGGGCCGATCGGTATACGTCGGGATGCTCGTTGAAAATCGCCTCGCACGGCTCGGTGTACAGGGTGCCATGCGCCGTCGTGACGCGATGGGCCTTGCGACCGCAGAACCAGAGTCGGCCTTGGTCGTCCAGGTAGCCTACGTCGCCCATACGATGCCAAACGCATTGCGGATTGCCGCTGAGTCCTGAGTCCCTAGCGCCGTAGCCGTAGGGCAGGTCATGGACCTGCCTCTTCGGCTGGTCGCTGACCGCGATCTTCGCTGCCGCCGTTGCCTCGGGCAGGCCGGCGTATTCCTGCGTCACCACGTCGCCACGGACGACGATTTCGCCGATTTCGCCGTCGGGGACCGCCAGGTCGTCGGACCAGGCGGCGATCGGCTCGTCCGTAATGCGGATGATCCGCACGGTCACACCTTCCAACGGTCGGCCGACGCACGTTCCCGCACCGGTGCGGCTGCGCTCGCGGCAGTCGGCCAGCACCTCCCGCCCGCTGATGGACGCGACCGGCAGGGCTTCGGTCGCGCCGTACGGCGTGTGCATGTCAGCCGGCGGTACGAGGACGCGGTGCATCCGCTCGATCAAAGGCCATCGCACCGGCGCGCCGGCGATCAGCACCCGGCGCAGCGTCGGCAGCGTGATCCCCCGCTCGACACAGTAGCGGCTGACTTGCTCCCAGAGCGCCGGTGAGCCGAATGTGTTGGTCACGGCGTGGTCGCGTATCGCGGTGACGATCCTGGCCGGATCGACCTGTGCAGGCCGACTCGGATCCATGTCTGGGATCACGCAGGTCAGACTCATCGCCGGGCCGAAGAGGGCGAACAGTAGGAATGTGGGCAAATCCACTTCGCCGGATTGGATGCCGTAATGCTCGCGGATGGCTCGCACCTGGGCGTCGAACATGCCGTGCGTGTAGATTACCCCTTTGGGCGGACCGGTGCTGCCACTCGTAAACAGGATCGCTGCCGGCTCGTCGGTCTTTGTCGGGGCTGGCTCGAAGTCGCAGGAGGCGCTTCTTCCCAATCCGCGCAGCGTCGGTCCGCCCCAGAACCAGCGTCGGCCCACGGTAACGATGTGCCGAACTCGCCCGAACGGACCTGGCCTCAGCAGCCGCATCACCTGCGCCAAGGGAATCCCCACGAACGCTTCAGGCCTGACGCCGCGGATGCACTCCAGCATCCGTCGCAGGCCCATGCCCGGATCGATCAGGATCGGCACGGCCCCCATCTTGAACAACGCGAAGATCAGCCCGACAAACTCCCGCCCCGGGCGGACCATCACCAACGTCCGCGTCCCGCGTCCAATCCCGACGCCGCTCAGACCGTTGGCATAGCGGTTCGACTGTTCTTCCAGTTCACGGAACGTGAGTTGCGTATAGCGCGCCCGGCCGCCGCGGTCATAGCCGGTGGTCACCACCACCGCCGCCTGATCCGGCACCTGCCGTGCCATCGCCGGCAGATAGGCGGCGATGTTGAGCACGTCCGCAGTGGTGCTATCGTGACGCATGGTAGTGAGCTCTGGCCTTCGGCCGGCGGGCGTTGCGCCAGGACGGTCTGCCCCGACCATCGCCTATTTGCGTGCAGCGGTCTTTTGGGTGTGCGACCGAATGATTTCGGCGCAGGCTCACGCCATCGCCAGCACCTGGTCCACGCACTTCTTGATGCCCGCGAACACTTCCGCGGGGCCTTTGCCCAGCATGTAGGCCGGCGTGCTCACCACCTTGTGCTTCTCGTCGGCGACCATCTCGGTCACCGGGCAATCGCAATGCGTGGCCCCCATCTGGTTCACTGCCGCGGCCGTCTGGGCGTCCGTACCGATGGTCAGCTTGGCCGGGATGTGTTTCCGTCCGACGATCCGGGCGAGCATGGCCGGGGCGATGCAGATGGCCCCGATCGGCTTCTTCATTTCCAGCATGTCGCTGACCAGGGCCTCCACCTCCGGGTTCACCTTGCAGTCGGGTCCGTCGGTGGCGAACGTACACAGGTTCTTGGCCGCTCCGTAGCCGCCGGGGAAGATCAAGGCGTCGATGTCTTTGGCGCGGACCTGCGACAGGGGCTTGATCTCGCCACGGGCGATGCGGGCCGACTCGGTCAACACGTCTCGGGTCCCGCCGCCGGGTTTCTTGGCCACGTGGTCGACGACCTCCAGCTTCACGCCGGAGGGGGCGCAGCAGATGATCTGCGCCCCGGCCTGATCCAGGGCCAGCAGCGTGAACGTGGCTTCGTGGATTTCCGAACCGTCAAGAAAACCGCAACCGGACAGACAAACCGCTACCTTTTTGGCCATGTGATGACCTCCTTAAAACATCCTACCGCGCGCCGGGCTTAACGCCCATGCGCGCGGACTTCCTCGGCCACGCGGAGGATCTCCGCCGACGGCGGACGCGAGGCCCAGATGGCACTCCAACGTTGCAGCGCTTCCGCCGCGGCGTCCCAATCTCGCAACTCGCCGGCTAGCAACACCTGATAATACCACGCCCGCTCGGAGTCCGGGAATCGGTCGGTCAAACGTTCCACATAGACGGCGGACTGGCCGAGCCGACCGCTCTTGTAGCGCACCGCGACCAGCCCGAGCAGGCCGTGGTAGCTGTACGCTTGACGCGCCACCACCGCCTCGAACACGGCTTCGTGGGTCTCCCAGGAGCGCTGGTACGGGACGGTCGTTGTCAGGAGCAGGGCCGCCGCGGCGGTCGAACCCGCCATGCTGAATCGCGGCACCCATTTGGCCAAACCCCCGCACAGCACGGCCAGAAATACGCTCGGCAGATAGAGCCAGCGCTCCGCATAGAGCCAGTTGGCCGCCGGAACGAAGTGACAGGGCAGCAGCACGGCCAACACGAACAAGCCCAAGAGAAGTGACAGCCGCCAACGTCTGCGCCAGCCGACCGCTAGAACCAGAAGCATGACGCTTCCCGCGGCCGCGCCGAGCAAAACATCCGTCCGCCAAAAGCTCTCCGGCAGATCGAAGCCGCCCACGCTCCAGATGGGGCATAGCGGCGCGGTGACGAACCATTGCCGCACTCCCAGCCCGAGCAACGCCCACGGCGTTGCCAACCGGACAGCCAGCGGTGCGTCGATCAGAGGATTCGCAAACCGACTGACAAAGTCCGGCGGCAGGGTGGTTCGGCCGCCAAACACCACCCAGCGCATGAACAGAAACACCGCCAGGGCCAAGATGAGGCCCAGATGGTGCGAGGTCGCCATTCGTTGTAGGAAACCCCGCCAGGATTCGCGCTCCGGCATTCGCCGCCGTTGCCACAGGTCGATCATCGCCAGCCCGGCCCAGGCGATGACCGCATGTTCCTTGGACGCCAGGGCGAGTAAGAACAAGAGCGCCGTGCTGAGGTGGTATCGCACGGACGGCGGGAAAAAGGGGTCAGGACCCTTTTGGGGATGCTCTGGTGCAGTCATGTCCTCCGTGGGGAGGGGTTCTGACCCCTTTTTCCCCAGGTGGCGCCAGAGCATCCCGGTAACGAATACGCCGGCCAGCAACTCCGCTCGCCCCACGATCAGCCCCAAGGCATCGGCGTGAATGGGGTGGACGGCAAAAAGTATCCCCGCCACCCACGCGGCGGAGTTTCGCCCCCACAGCCGCCGCGCCAACGCCGCCACCAGGACGGTGGCCAGCGCGTGCAGCGCGAGGTTCACCGCCCGAAAACTCGTTGGACGCCCCTGGCTTATCGCGTAATTGATCTTGAGCGTCAGCGTGGTCAGCGGACGGTAGAGCGGGTCGAGCGACCCTTCCCGCGGCCAGTAGGGCATGGTCAAGACCGCCAACCATCGGCCCGGCTCGGTGACGACGCGGTTTTGCTCGATGATCTGGCGATCATCATAGACAAAAGGGTAGCGGATCGTCTGGGAGAAGGTCCCTGCCGCGACGGCGGCTAACACGAGGTACATCACGCCCGCGCGGGTGTAACGGCGCATACCCGTCGCCTTAGGGCGAGCCGAGTTGGTCACCGGGTCGGGGTCCATGCCGGATCACGGTTATACGCCGCGAGCACCCCTCCGCAAGAGCGAGCGGGGCTTGGGTTTCGCCGGTGAAGTGCGTCAAACGGAGCGTGCTTCACCGAACCGCGACCGTCAGGGAGCGGCGCTAACCGAACCGCGCCCGTCAGGGAGCGGCGCTAACCGAACCGCGCCCGTCAGGGAGCGGCGCTAACCGAACCGCGCCCGTCAGGGAGCGGCGCTAACCGAACCGCGCCCGTCAGGAAGCGGCGCTAACCGAACCGCGACCGTCAGGGAGAATCCTCCATGCCCTTGATTGATCGGCGGTTTGCCCCCATCATTTGTGGCGGTTGAGATCATCCAGTTTACAGGGCCCACGAACCCAAGTGGCGAAACGTGTAATAGACGAAATCACTGAACAAAAGGAGGAACACGCCATGAAACCCATTGCCCAGAATGACTCCCGCAGGGAGTGGGCCGCCGTGGTCGCGGCGGCACTGGTTATGACCGCCGGCGGACTTCCGCTGGCTGCGGCGGCGGAGCCGAAACCCTCCAGCTACGCGCCCGTGACCATCACGGAAGACTTCCAAACCACGATGACGCGGATGCAGGCGGCCAAAGCCGACGTGATGAAGCGGCAGCAGGCGCTGCTCACCGAGCGCTACGACCTCAGCGACCGCCCCGCGGAAGGGGTCACCATGTCCCGCGGCAAGCCGATCCAGGGCGGCGTCCGGGTGAAGCTGCCTGCCGAAATGACCTGGGAGAAACTCGCCCCCATGCCCCCGGAGGACATCCGCGAGAAAAACCTGTTCCCCAAGGGGTTCCTGCCGCTGCCCCATCCCAACCACCCGGAAGGGGGAATGCTCTTCCCCCAGCACCACATCGACGAGATCAAGAAGCAGGAAGGACGCGACCTGACGCGCTTCGATCTGGACTACGATCTGCCCACGCTTTTCCTGCCCGAGTTCCCGCCGCCCATCTACCTGACGACCCGAGCGGACTTGGGCGATGTCTCCCAAGGCAAGCTGGTGACCATTGACAACTACTATGAGTTATTCAACGGGATTCTCAACCCCAAGCAGCTCGAAGGACTGCGCTTGCTGGTCACACCCTTCCCGCAACAGCAGTTCAACCAGACGGAGGACCGCCGCTCCGCCAGACCCAGCCGCGGGGTGACCTGCTTCGATTGCCACGTGAACGGGCACACCAACGCCGCGACCCACCTCGTGGGCGACATCCGCCCCCAGGAGTTCCGTCATCGCCTGGACACGCCTCCGTTACGGGGCGTGAACATCCAGCGCTTGTTCGGTTCGCAGCGGGCCCTCAAGAGCGTGGAGGACTTCACCGAGTTCGAGCAGCGGGCCGCCTATTTCGATGGCGACCCGGTGATCGCCACCAAGAAGGGCTTGAGCATTCTCGAGCGCGGCAGCCAGGTGCACTTCATGGCCGAGGTCGAGGAGCTGTTCGACTTCCCGCCGGCCCCCAAGCTCGACGTGTTCGGCAAGCTCGACCCGCGGAAGGCCGGCCCGTCCGAGTTGCAGGGCCAGCAG
>JBGPAW010000076.1:0-11606 GCA_041480905.1 Phycisphaerae bacterium | reverse complement strand
GGCCCGGCAGGTCATCGGCGATCCGCAGGCCCCGGTCCGTTCGGTGATCATCGGGATCGTGGACGAGATCACCGTCGAGTAACACATGGACAGCGAGTGGCACATCCGCCGGAGCATGGTCGAGATCGGCAAGCGGATCTACGCCAAAGGCTTTGTGGCCGCCACCGATGGCAATCTCAGTCATCGGCTCTCCGGCGATCGCCTGCTGGTGACGCCCAGCGGCTCCTGCCTCGGCGAGCTGCAACCCGCTGACTTGCCGGTCGTGGACCTGAGCGGCCGGTTCCTGACGGGACCGGGCAAGCCGACCTCCGAACTGGCCCTGCACCTGGCCGTCTACCGCTTCCGCGCCGACGTTCACGCCGTGGTCCACGCCCATCCGCCCATCGCCAATGCGTTCAGCTTCGCCGGCGAGTCGCTCGCGCAGTGCGTGATCCCCGAGGTGGTGGTCGGGTTCGGGACCATCCCCACGACCCGCTACGCCACGCCTTCGAGCGAAGAGAGCGCGGAGGTCATCCGGGACGTGATCCGCAACCACGACGGGTTGCTTCTGCAACGCCACGGTTCGTTGACGGTGGGGGCTGATTTGCGCGAGGCCTACTTCAGGCTCGAAAAGATCGAGCACGCGGCCTACATCACGCTGCTCGCCCGACTGCTCGGCAAGGTCATCCCGCTGAGCGGGGACGAATTGCGCCGCCTGGGGCAAGTCAGCGAACGCTTGGGCTGGGGTCCAGCGGAGGCCCTCTATCAAGCCTGCCAGGTTGCCCCGCCCCGCTAAACCGCGGCGATCAGCCCCATCACCAGAACCAGCACCAGGACGACGCCGACGATCACGGCGACGCGAAAGCGAAACCAATACAGACCGGCGATTTGCCGTAAGTACAACCACTGTTGCCGCACGGTCAGCTTGCTCTCCCCGTGGAGCCGATCTTGAAACACAATGGGGATTTCTGCGCAGCGACGGCAGCGACACTTCACCATCAGCTCTAGTGCGATCTTATAGCCGATGGGGTTGAGCCGCTCCGCCCGTTGCCAGGTCTCCCGCCGCAAGCAAAAGAAGCCGGCCATGGGGTCGCGCACGGGCGTCAGCGGCCGGGCCAGCACGGTGGCCGCCCAACTGTTCAGTTTCCGAAGAAAAGGCCAGTCCCGCATCTCACCTCCCCCGACATAGCGGGAACCGAGGGCAAACTCCGCTTCGCCGGAGAATACTTTTTCGCTGACCTCCGGGATGCTTTCGGGCGGATGAGAAAGGTCGGCATCTATCACCAGAAAGACGTCGTGGCGGGCTTCGGAGAAACCGCGGAGCACCGCGGAACTCAGTCCGCGTTCGCCCTTGCGGACCACGATGCGGATGTCGTACTCGGCGGATAGTTCCCGCACCAGGACCTCCGAGCCGTCGTTCGAGTCGTCGTCCACCACGATCAGCTCCGCCGTGATCTCCGCGGCGCGGGTTGCGGTGAAGACGCGCTGGCACAGCGGGCGCAGGTTGGGCGCTTCCCGGTAAGTCGGGACGATGATCGACAACTGCCGTTCGACGGCCTCCATCGCTGCGTATCATAGCGGGAAAACCGCGGCAGGCATCCGCGGTTGCACGATTCAAACACCGCCTCCACAATACTCCTGCGGGTAGGCGAGAAAACGCGCGGGCGGCGTCACTGACGCAGAACCTCGAGGGACATGACGAAAGCTCGGAGCAAACCGGATCGGAACCCACGCCGCGCGGAGGCCCCGCGCTCCGCCGGTGCCACCCCCGTGAAGGAAAAAACGCCGCGGTACCTGCTCTCCGGCAAAGTCCTCGACCTCGTCGCTCACGTGACGGTGCCGGTGGTGTTCTTCCTCTTCGTCTGGTTCTGGCACCCCTTTCACGCCGTCTTCGAGTTTGATCCCGACGAAGGCAACAACGTCATCAAGGCCCTGATGCTGGCCAAAGGGCATGCCTTGTACGCGGAAATCTGGAGCGATCAGCCGCCCTTGTTCACCTATTTACTCCGCGGTTGGTTCGCCCTGACCTCTTGGACGGTGCCCCAGGGCCGAGTGCTGGTCTTGTTGTGCGCCACGGTCCTGCTCTGGGCCGTATACCAGACCGTTCGACTTTCCTGGGGGCACCCGGCGGCTCTGGTCTCGGCGTTCCTCCTGATCACTTCCTACCGGTATCTGGCCTTGAGTGTCTCGGTCATGCTGGCCCTGCCCACACTGATGTTCGCCATGTTGTCGATCTACGCGCTGGCCCGATACCGGCGGGCGCCCCACGCGGGCTGGCTGATGGCGTCGGGCGTGTTGCTGGTGTTCGCGCTGTTCACCAAACTGTTCGCCTTGCTGATGGCGCCGTTGCTCTTTCTGGCGGTGCTGCACACCGCGTGGTCGAAACAGAAGCAGCCGCCGCCGAACCGGCGTTGGTTCCTACCTGTGGGCTTGTGGTGCGGCAGCATGGTCGTAGCCGGCGCGGTCCTCTTCCTCCTCACTATTCCTCCCGGCGAGCTCGTTCAGTTGCTCCAACCGCACCTGGACGCCAAGAGGGAGATGAGCAGCGCGGGTTTCGCGGAGGTGTTTTCGGGGATGGTCAAAGCCGACTACGCCTTTGCGTTGCTCGGCTTGGTCGGGTTGCTTCAAATCCTGCGGAAGCGCGACTGGTTCTCCCTCCTGCCCGTCGTTTGGTGCATGTTGGCTTACGTATCGCTCTATATGCATCGGCCGCTGTGGTATCACCACTATCCGCTTCTGGGAGTCCCGTTGTGCTGGACGGCGGGGATGGGGGCGGGCGCGTTGTTCTCGCGCGAGCTGTGGCGGGCCTGGCTGCCCTGGCGCGGGCTGCCGTCGGCCTACGCGCTGCTCACCGTGCTGCCGGCTCTCGGTTTCGGGATTCTCGCCGCCACGCAGATTCCGGCGAAGTTCCAGCGCGAGCTCGACTACGCCAGACCCTACACCGCGTTGACCACCGGTGACTTGTACACGGTGGCGGTGCTCAAGCAATTCAAGGACCGCACCGATTACGCGGTCACCGACCGGCAGATGCTGGCCTTCAGCGCCAGCATGATCGTGCCGCCCGAACTCAGCGTCACCTCGGTGAAACGCATGCGTAGCGGGCACCTGACGATGGAGGCCCTGGTCCGTCTGCTGGAACGGTATGAGCCGGGGGTCATTCACCTCTCGTGGCGGAACCGGATTCCGATGACTCCCGAGTTGAAAGACTACCTCCAAGCGCAATACGCGCTGCTTTACGCGGATCCCCGCGGGGACCGTTGCTACGTGCGCAAGACTTTAGGCGCCGACCCCCTGGCGGTCCTGGAACGTGCGGCGGCCGAGGTACCCAGGTCCTGGGAAGGACACTATAATCTGGGCATGCGGTTGAAAGGCATGCAGCGCGAAGAGGACGCCGCTCGCGCCCTGCAGGAAGCTGCCCGCTTACGGGCGGCGGGCAGAAGTTGATGTGGCGGTGGGGAATTGCTAGGAGTTACAGAGAACATGAAAGTCCAGGCGATCGAATCTCATTCGCAGGTCGAGGTCACCCTCGACGGGGCCCGCGGAGCCAGAATGCGGATGCTGATCGGGCCCGAGGACGAGGCGCGGAACTTCCACATGCGCCACTTTGAGGTGGCCCCAGGCGGTTGTACCCCCCACCACGCCCACGACTATGAGCACGAGATCCTCGTGCTAAAGGGCTCCGGCGTAGCCATCAGCGCGCAAGGCGAGAGACCGTTCAAGGCCGGCGACGTCGTTTTCATTCCCGCCAACGAACGCCATCAGTTGGTCAACCGCTCGGAGGCGGCGTGCGCGCTTATCTGTCTGATTCCGGCCCCGCAGGATTGCTGCCGATGACGACCAGTTCTTCAACCCATGATGCGATCATCCTCTCCCGGGGGCCCTCCGTTCGGTTCGCCGCGGGATTGAAACTGGCAGCCGTCATGCTCCTGTTCGTGGGCAGCCTCCCATGGCTCGTGGCGGGATGCCAGGCCGTGCTCTCGCCCCGAACCGTGGGTCCGACCGGAGAAATCGGGCTGATCACCGGAGACGGCAGCGTCGATATCCGGTACCTGGGGTACATGGCGACCCTCACCGCCAGTCCGGCTGCGGGATGGCGGTTCGATCACTGGAAAGGCCCCGGCGACTCCTCCACCGAGAACCCCCACACCATCGGCGCCGAGCGCGTTCCGTATTATACTGCGGTCTTCGTCCCAGAGTGAGTGGAGCGAGATAAGCATGGCACAGTACAAGGTTGCATGGCTGCCCGGCGACGGCATCGGGCGCGACGTGATGCAAGCGGCGCGGATCGTGCTCGACGCGCTGAAGTTCGATGCTGAGTACGTCCCCGGCGACATCGGCTGGGAGTTCTGGCGCAAAGAGGGCGAGGCCCTGCCGGAGCGCACCCTGGCGCTGTTCAAGCAGACGCAGTGCGCGCTGTTCGGGGCCATCACGTCCAAACCCAAGGAAGAAGCCGACGCGGAACTCGATCCTGCGCTCAAGGGGAAGGGGTACGTCTATTTCTCGCCCATCGTGAAACTCCGGCAGGTGTTGAACCTGCACACCAACCTGCGGCCGTGCAAGGCTTACCCGGGCAACCCGCTGAACTATCGGGAGGGCATCGACCTCGTGATCTTCCGCGAGAACACCGAGGGCATGTACGGCGGCGTGGAGTTCCACCCGCTGCCGCAAAAAGTGTTCGACGCCCTGTGCGAACACCCGAAGATGAAACCGTTCGGGCAGGCCGGCCTGGAAAACATTGCCCTCTCCACACGGATCATGACGCGGCCGGCGTGCCGAAACATCGTCAACCAGGCGTTTGAGTACGCCAAGAAGCACGGCCGCAAGTCCGTCACCGTGTGTGACAAGCCCAACGTGTTGCGGGAGACCGGCGGACTGATGATGCGGACGGCCCGCGAAGTGGCCAAGAACTATCCGGGCATCCCGCTATACGAGACGAACATCGACTCCCAGTGCATGTGGCTGGTGAAGAACCCGCACAGTTACGACATCATCGTGGCGGAGAACATGTTCGGCGACATCATTTCCGATCTGGCGGCGGGGCTGGTGGGCGGCATGGGGTTCGCCAGTGCGGCCAACATCGGCGACCACTACGCGGTGTTCGAACCGACCCACGGGAGCGCGCCCAAGTACGCGGACCTGTACAAGGTGAACCCGATGGCCATGCTGCTCACCTGCAAGCTCATGTTCGAGTGGCTGGGAGAGACCGCAACGGCCCAGCGGCTGGAGAATGCCATCGCCCAGGTCATCAAGGAACACCGCGTCGGCACCTACGACGTGGGTTTGAACAACACGACTTTGGAGGTGGCGGAGGAAGTCGCCCGGAAGCTGCGATAAAGGCGGCCCGTCGGCGAATACCCGTACGTGGAGAGGTGACCGGCCGGAAAGCCGGTCCTACGGAACCTACGACTCCGTCAACGCTAAACGGGCGCGTTTGACCCGGAGGGCGAGGCTCCTGCCGAGCCTCTTCTCTCCGGCTCGCCGGGAGGCTCGCCCTCCCGCGACTACGCCACCCCCAGCAAGGTCGTTGACAGAACGACAGATACGTGGGAGAGGAACCTTCCATGAGTGGTGCGCAGGGCAAGTTCGCGGAAGGCGCGGGGCCGACGCTCGGCCCGGAAGAAGCACTCAAGGCGCTCCAGGAAGGCAATGACCGTTTCGTGCTGGGGGCGAACTGGCATCCCCGGAGCACGCCTACACGGATTTACGAGACCGCCAAGAACGGACAGCATCCCTTTGCGACGATCCTCGGTTGCTGTGACTCACGCGTCCCGGTGGAACTGGTGTTCGATCAGGGCATCGGCGACCTCTACGTGATACGCGTCGCGGGCAACGTGTGCGACGCGGATGAGATCGGCTCGATTGAATTCGCGGTGGAACACCTGGGCACGCCCTTGGTGGTCGTGCTCGGGCACACGCAATGTGCTGCGGTCACGGCGGTGGCCACCGGAGCCGACCTGCCCTGGAATGCGCGGCCCCTGGCCCGAACGATCGAGGCCGCGGTCGCCCGCGCCCAACAGAGGCACCCGGAGCTGCGCGGTCGGGAACTGGTTCTCAAGGCGATCAAGGCCAACATTTGGCAGAGCATCGAGGACCTGATGCGGGGCAGCACGACGGTGCGGAACCGGGTCGGGGCGGGAACCCTCAAAGTGGTCGGGGCCCTTTACGACGTGGAGAGCGGAAAGGTGGCCTGGCGGGGGGAGCATCCCCATCAAGCCCATCTGCTGTCCGAGAAGCGGGGGTCGTAAGATGGGCAGCGCGGGAAGAATAGGCGGGAGAAACGGATTTTACGCGGCCGGCACGTCCAGCCTGTTACAAAAATACTTCATAGACCACTACGAATAGGGGGGTGAAGCGCTGGTTCTGAACAGGGAGACGATGTACCCGGCCCCGAGCGCTGCGGACCAGCGGAGGGCGGCGGGTCGGCCCCAGAAATTGATCCGGTGGGGACTTCCGGGCACCCGGTCCGGCGGTTAGTATACCTTTGCGTACCCACATCCGCGGTGCCTGGGCAGCGGCGTCGTCAAACGGCGTCCGCGGAACGAAACGCGATCCTTTTGAGAGGAGTGCCGGCGATGCAACTCCTGGAATGGCAAAACCTGATCTTCTTGCTGCCGATCGGGTTAGGTGCTTTGTACCTGGTGCTCATGGCCCTTGGGGCGCCGTCTGGAGGAGAGAGTGGCGATACCGACGTGGGCGGCGACGCGGACGTGTCCGTGGAGGCCGGCGCCGACTTCGACCACGACGCGGATTTGGATCACGGGGTCGAGGTGGGTCACGGCGCCGACCTCGGCCACGGCGTGGGCGCCGATCACGAAGTGCCCACGGCCCATACCGACCTGCATCTCGAATTGCACCCCAGCGCGTTGGCGGCTTTTCTCGGCTTCCTGGGCATCGGCAAAGTGCCCATCTCGATCCTGATGATGAGCTACTGCTTTGTGTGGGGGGCGGTCGGACTCGCCGGCGTCACGGTATTCGGCAAGGATTCCATCTGGACGGCGATCGGCGTGGCGGCCGGCGCTGCCGTACTGGTGACCCGTTACCTCGCCGCCGGAATCTCGAGGCTTCTTCCCTCCGTCGCGTCGTACTACACGCCGGAGCGTGACCTGGTGGGCCTGAAAGGCGAGGTGCTCTACGAGGTGACGGAGAGTTCCGGGATGGTGCGGCTCTGCGACGAGCGCAACAACCTCCACGACGTATCCTGCCACGTCAGGCCCGGCGTGAAGAGTGTTCCGGCGGGAACTACCGTGGTGCTCCTGCGTTACAATGCGGCGGCGCGGGTTTTTCTTGTGGAAAGCGATACCGGCGGCTGAACGGCCGCCTGCCGGGAGAACGAAAATGATTCTGCCACCCATTCGTCCCCGACCCAAGGTCACTGAGGATACGGGGATGTTACAGGAATCGGCACCCGAGAAAGGAAATCCAATGTCCCAGAAGAGCTCGTCGATGGCCGGCATTCTCTTTGTGCTCATTATGTTCGGATTGGCTCTGCTGCTGAGCCCCATTATTCCAGGCCTGAACCTTTCCTGGAAGTCGCAGATCATCCTGATGGCCTTCGGCCTAATCGTGATCATCGGCGTGGGCGTGCTGTTGGTGATCTCCCGACTTTACCACAAGACCTCCGCCGATGAGGCGTTCGTGCGGACCGGGGGGGGCGGGCGCAAGTGTATCATCGACGGCGGCGCCATCGTCATTCCGGTGCTCCATGAGATCATCCCGGTCTCGCTCAAGACCTTCAAGCTGGAGGTGAACCGCACCGGACCGGAGGCGCTGATCACCGCCGACTTTCTGCGCGCGGATGTCACGGCCGTCTTTTACGTGCGCGTGCTCAAAGAGCCTGTGGATATCGTTCAGGCGGCCACCTCCCTGGGCGTGACCTCGAGCAACCCGGCGGCCGTCCAGCAACTCATCTTCGAGAAGCTGGTGTCGGCGCTGCGTACGGTCGCCGCGACGCAGAAGCTCTATGATCTCAACGCCAAGCGGGCCGAGTTCGCCGAGGCCGTGCAGAAGATCGTCGAGCAAGACCTCAGGTCGAACGGATTGACCCTCGAATCGGTCACGATTTCGAGCCTGGACCAGGCCCCACTGGACGCCATGCGCCCGCAGGAGAACGTCTTCGACGCCCAGGGGGCGCGGACCATCGCCGAGCAGGTGCAGGCCCAGCGCGTGGCGCGAAATGAGATCGAGCGAGACGCGGACCAGAAGGTCAAGCAGCAGAACGTCAAGACCGCCCAGTACGTCGCCCAGCAGGAGGTCATCGAGGCGCGGGCCAAGGCGGAAGCCGAGTCGGCCAAGAACATCGCCGTGGCCGAAAACCAGCAGAAAGCGGCCACGGTTGCCGCCCAGCAGAGCAAGTTGGCCGGCGTCGCCCGCGTGGAAGCCGAGCGCGATGTCAAGCTCGCCACCGTGGAGCAGAGCCGGGCCGTTCAGGTCGCCGATCAGGAGCGCGAACAGGCCGCTCAAGTGGCCGGCGTGGCCCGGGAAAGGGCGGTCGAACTCACCCGGCGGGAGCAGCAGATCGTCATCGCCGAGGCGGAGAAGCGGCGGGCGGCCGCCGAGGCAGAGCAACTTACCACCGAACAGGAGCGCAAGGCGGCGGAACAGGGCGTCCTCACCGTCCAGGTTCGCGCGACGGCGGAACGCGAAAAGGAGAAGGCCGTCATCGCCAAGCAGGCGGAGGTCGAGCAGCAGCGGATCGAGCAGCAGATGCACGCGGAGGTCGCCGCTTACACCCAGGTCAAAAAGGCCGAGGGCGAGCAGACCGCAGCCGAGAAGCAGGCGAACGCACGCATCACCCTCGCCGATGCAGAGAAGAAGGCCAAGTTCTTAGAGGCCGACGCCGCACGAGCGGTTCAGATGGTGCCCGTTAACGTCGCCCAGGAGCAGGTCAAGGTGCAGGACGCGCAGGTCACCGTGAAGATCCGCGACTTGGAGGGTCAGGCCCGCTTCGAGAAGATCGCCCGCGAGCTGCAAGTCGAGTTGGCCAAGATCGCGGCCGAGAAAGATGCGCGGATCGCGGCGGCGCAGGCCTTCGGGCACGCCTTGGCCAACGCGCACCTGACCCTGTGGGGCGATCCGACCGCGGTGCAGCGGATGTCCACGGCGTTCTACCAAGGGCAGGCGTTCGGCATGTTCGCGGACGGTCTGGGGAAGTCGCTCCCACCCGGCCTTCGGGAGGCGGCGGCCAAAGGCTTCTCGGGTCTGGGCGCCACCCTGTCTGCTGCGGTGAAGAAGATCACCGGCATCGACGTGGAACCCGAGACCGCCGAAGCTGCCTTACGCGAGTCCGTCGAGGCGGTGGAATCCGCGGAATCGCGGCCTGCCGCCGAGGCGCGTGAGACCGCCAAGAAAGGCCGCTCAGCCTAGGCCGAAGTTCCTGCTGAGGTTTTGACGTAAGTGCTTATCCTGACGAGGCTGCGGGCGGGTTCTGGGTCCCCATGTGTAGGCATGTGATTATTGCAATATCCAGGAATTTTCCGTTGAGTTTTCGGAAACATGTGCTGTATTAGTAAGCCTGTACAACCCCGTCGCCGTCGTCGCCTACCCCTCCCACGGATAGTTGTACCACCGGCAGAATTCGATCGTGGCCTCCCACGCGATGCTGTATTGCTCGCCGCGGCTGCTCACCCGCTCGGGCTTGACCTTGGCGTCCTTGAACAACCGGGTGAGCATGGGCGTGAGCAGGCGGAACGCCGCCTCGTCGTCCATCCCGTCGGATGCCGCCAGCAGTGGATATGCCGGATCGTTCTCGTCTTCGCTGGTTCGGCGGCAACCGGCGATGCTCGAAGCGTACGCCAGCATGGACGCCACCAACATGGAAAGACGATGCGTTCGGCCGTCAGGCACGAGCCGTTTGAGCATCTTGACCCAGACGTTGTAGATCTCGTCACCGACCACCTCGCGGAGCGGCGAGGGATTCAGGGCAGGCTTGCTCGGCCTTTTCGCTGGCTTGGGCACGGTTCACTCCGATGGCGGGCAGTACTTCAGCCGCGGCTGTTCCGCGTCGGGCGGGTCCAGCGGGCGGCACGCGCCGCACGGGTCGTCCGCAATGAAGTCGGCGAGGGTCACGAGGTCCCCGATGCCCGCCCCGAGGGGGAACCACCGGCCCGTGTGCCGCATGTACTCAATTCCGAACGGTCCACCAGGAACCGGTACGATCCGCAGGTGCTTCGCCATTCGTCGCCGCGACCGGTCATACCCGCCAGTTGCGGAGTCCCACGGCGTGACTGGCGACGAAATGATGATGTTACCCCGATGCAGCTTGTACTCCCACGCGTCCCACGTCGTGCCCTTCGCCGCGAGTAGGCTTCGCAGTTGGTCGATGTCGGCGGCGGTCGGGACCCGCATCCAGATTCTTCCGCGGGCATTCCTTGCCATCCGGGGCTCCTCTTGTGTGTTGTTTACGTAGTCCGCCCGCCGTCGGATGACTCCCCCTACCAGGGCGGCCCAAACACGTACGGGCTGTCGACGCCCGCCTTGCGAGCGGCGGTGGCCACATAACGCTTCCAAACCTCGACGTTACACCAAGAGACTGTGTTTCTCACGGCATTGTTCCGCCACAAAAATCACAGAACGATAGATAAAGACGTCCGCGTTCACGTACTCGGACAAGGTCATTGTGACGTTCGCCCTACCGTGAGCGATGCGGTTCCGCTGTTCGTACCAGCGATTCCGCCATTCGTCATTTTCGTTTTTTGTTTCGGCATCTGCCCCCGGAATCGTCTCTATCTGGAAATGATCGAGAAGGTACTTACGCCGCTTGTCGTTGTACTTCACCTTTTTTCTTATTTGTGTCCATTGCGGCGTGAGCACGTATGTTCGTTCGTCCGGCGGAGAGGTGTCCGGGACCGGCTCTTCGTGCACGACGGCGAGATCGGGTTCAATGAGCATCCGCTCTGCCGGAGGCCCGAGGGCCTCCCCCGTCGGGCGATAATGTACTAGTGCCTTTAGCACATCGAGTTCATATTGCTCCCATGCACCGAGCAGCCGAAGGAATGCCGATGTGATGCAGAAATTCGCAGCAAGTGCCCACCGTGCCCCGCCTCGGTCGGCCCCAACATCCTCGGTGTCCGGATGTGCAGCACGCCGTTCCCGCTGAATCGCCGTGTCAGCATCGGCACCCAGAAGGCTCTTCCGACGGTCGTGTATGGCGGAGTGGATGACTGCAATCAGCGAAGGCCCCCCCCCGGTGAGTACGTTGTCGAGGCCCTGTTGTTGGAGCCAGTCCCCAATCGCCGCTTGGTCCACCGCGTAACCCGCAAGACTCCAAACCAGGGCGTCCCGAAGCGACTGCATTTGCCGAAGGCCGATCCACGCGAGCTTGCCGTCTGTCACCGAATCGTCAGGCATGGTCATCCGTCTCCTGTCAGCATGATGTGCATCATCATGCACCCAGCCCTGCTTTCCGGCAGGCGGCGACGATCTTCTTCTTCACGTCCTACGCCGGTTCTCGCCCCGCCCGATTTATGTTCGACTTCTCACAAAGTGCCGGGTTCAAGCTTGAGGATGCCGCGGCATTGGGGAAACCGTGAACACCCGTAGAACTGCGATCCAGCGTTCGGGCCCTTACCAGCGGTCCGCAACACCATCCCCGAACCGCACCTTGGGCAGGTGGGGGTGTCGATTGCGGG
>JBGPAW010000075.1:0-11877 GCA_041480905.1 Phycisphaerae bacterium | reverse complement strand
CTCGTTTCATTCAGTCGCTCTACCCCCGCAGAGTAGTGCCCCGAGGCTAACCCTAAAGTTATTTCGGGGAGAACGAGATATCTCCAGGTTTGATTAGACTTTCACTCCTCCCCACAGCTCATCGGATAACTTTTCAACGTTAACCCGTTCGGTCCTCCGCGACCTTTTACGGTCGCTTCAACCTGGCCATGGGTAGATCACCTGGTTTCGCGTCTACGGCCTGCAACTGTGTCGCCCTATTCAGACTCGCTTTCGCTACGGCTCCTCTGCGGAACAGATTAACCTCGCTACAAACCGTAACTCGCCGGATCATTATGCAAAAGGCACGCGGTCACACGCGCAAAGACCCGAAGGCCATTGCGATCGTGCTCCCACTGCTTGTAGGTACATGGTTTCAGGTTCTTTTTACTCCTCTTGTAGAGGTTCTTTTCACCGTTCAGTCGCCCTACTTGTGCGCTATCGGTCGTCGAGTAGTACTTAGCCTTGGAGGGTGGACCCCCCGGCTTCACGCAGGGTTCCACGAGCCCTACGCTACTCTGGGACACCTCTCAACGGAGGGCTATCGTTTTCGGATACGAGACTGTCACTCTCTATGGTCGGCCTTTCCAAACCATTCTCCTAACGACGCCTTTGTAACTCCTCGAGGGCCCGCAACCCCGAACTAGAACCTAGAGACTAGAGAACTAGAAACTAGATCGCCTCGGTCGGCGTTGTAGCACTGACCGGGTCGTCTAGTGAGCGAGCGCAGCTCGCGCTCTAGTTTCCAGTTTCTAGCTTCTAGTTCGGTTTGGGCTGATCCGCTTTCGCTCGCCGCTACTCACGGAGTCTCGGTTGATTTCTTTTCCTCCAGGTACTGAGATGTTTCAGTTCCCTGGGTTAGCTCCTCACGGACTATGCATTCATCCGTGGGTGACGCCATCCGGTTGCCCGGTGACGCCCGGTTGCCCGATTCGGAGATCCCCGGATCAAAGCTCGTTTGACAGCTCCCCGGGGCTTATCGCAGCCTGCCACGTCCTTCTTCGCCTCTCGACGCCTAGGCATCCCCCATGCACCCTTACTAGCTTGACCACATTAATGAGAAGCTGAAACCGCTCCCCGGCCGGCGAACCTGCCACTGCGGTGCAACTTCGCCTCCGGGAATGACCTCAGCCACCGGTCAAGCCGCTCAAGACACCGGTAAGATTCCAGCAACGCCGCGCAACGTCCGCAAGACGCCCGCGACGTCTATCTGTCGAACCTTTGGCTAGATACCCGTTTCTTGCTGACCGGACGGGATGAGCGGTAGCCGAGCGTGCTCTTCCGAGCCCTCGCCTGCCGACCTCCTGCCGGTCAACACCGCGTCCGCTTATTCGATTGCCAAAGAGCAAGACTTCCCCGCACGCTGAATCCTCAACTCGCCTGAAAGCCTTCAGGGCGGGAGACCCGTAAGAATACAGCCAATACATTCCTCGTCAACCGGTCAACGCTTTTTTTGGTAAAATTTCTCTTTGTCGCCCTCGGCCCTCATCCGGCGATGGCCCGCGGATACCACAACGGATAGAATGTAAGACGTCCAATAATACTATATGTTGTGTGTCCGCGGGAGTGATCCAGGACGGCCAGGGTCAGAAACGACAGGGCTGAATTCCGAAGCGCACCAGCACCTTCTCCATCAGGCACCAGCGCGTCAGCGCCGACTGCAACAAATTGGCCCCCACGAACGCGGTGAACCAGAGCCAGTACGGGCTTACGTAATGGGCCAGCAGCACGCTGGTCAGGATGAAACTGCCCGCGATCAGACGAATCCACCGTTCCATCGACATGGCGACTCACTCCTTTCGGTGTTACCCAGCCAACTCTCCTCTCGCGCTCGTTGGTGGATGACAGGGATTAACGTTAATGCGTCTCGGGTTAGGACACCACTTGGCCGGGATGTCTTTTTCAAAAGAAAACGTTGTCGGAAACCCCGCCAGAGTCTAACCTGTATGCCGTGGTGCGGTCTGAGAGGGGGTAGCGGCCGGTGGCCCGCGATTCCCGCCCCCAACCCCCACGGAGGTGAGCATTGACCACGATGCGATCGGCGAGTCTCGAGTCCGCGAAGCGGACAATCCGCGAGAACGGAGAGACGGTCGCCGAGCTCACCAGTCCGGCGCCCGCTGCGGCGCCGACGCCACCTCACGACCTTTCTCCCGAGGAGTCTACGAGGGAAGAGTCGCACTCCGGCAGGCTCGAAAGGCCGATTCACCGTATCCATCGTGCCGCCGTCACCCCCGAGACGGCCCGGACCGAATTGGAGCGCTACAAACTCGCCCTCCGCAAGTACGCGCCGGTGCAGAACGGTTTGCCGTGGACCTGTGATGCGCAGTGTGCCTGCTGCGGCGCGGTGGTACCGGCACGCTTCGTGCTCGACGAAGCGGAGGACCAGGTTTACCTCGTGTATTCCTGCCCCGCCTGCGGCCGCTGGTACGAACCGCACCACGACGTGCTGTTCGTTAAGGACGTGAGCGGGCACCGTGCTCGGCAGAGCGTCCGCCAGCCCGCGAAAACGCACGGCGGGGCGCCCATTCGGCCGATCGTCCGGGAGTTGCCCAAGACCGTCGAGACGTTGTGTCCGGAGTGTTCCTGCATCATCCTCGGCCGCTACTATGCGCGGGACGACGCGGTTTACATGGAGAAAACCTGCCCCGAGCACGGCTACTTCCGCGACCGCGTCAACAGCGACGTGCGCTTGTACCTGAAATCGGCGGAGGCCGTTTTCGAGGACGAACGCGGCGTGTACGAACCGCAGGTTTACGGGGCGCGGCACTGCCCGAGCGATTGCGGCCTGTGCGACCAGCACCTGTCGGCCTCGTGCCTGGCCCAGATCGACCTGTCCAACCGCTGCAACCTGACCTGCGCGGTGTGCTTCGCCAACGCGAACGCCGCCGGCTACGTGGCCGAACCGTCCTACGACATGGTGGTGGAGATGCTGCAAGCGCTGCGCAACCAGCATCCCTACCCGGCGACGGCGATTCAGTTCACCGGCGGCGAGCCGACCATCCACCCGGAGTTTCACCGCGTCTGCCGCGCCGCCCGCGACCTGGGCTTCACCCACATCCAGATCGCCACCAACGGGCTCACCCACGCCAACCTCGAGTTCGCCGAGCGTTCCGCGGAGGCGGGTCTGCACTCGCTGTACCTGCAATTCGACGGGGTCGGCGATGAGTTCTACCGCAAGGCCCGCGGTGAAGCCCTGTTCGAGAGGAAGCTCCGCTGCATCGAGAACTGCCGGCACGTCGGCCTCAAGTGCGTGCTCGTCCCGACGATCATCAACGGGTACAACCACGATCAGGTCGGCCCCATCTTCAAGTTCGCGGTCGAGCATATCGACGCGGTGAGCGCGATCAGCTACCAGCCGGTGGCGTTCACCGGTCGGATCAGCCACCGCGAAGTTGAGCAGCAGCGTTACACGCTCGGTGATCTGGCCCACGACCTTGCCGCCGCCAGCGGGGCGGACCTCGAGCGCGACTTCTGGCCGCTGGGCATGATCGCCCCGCTCGGGCGGATCATGGAGACCATCGACGGCAAGCCGAAAATCCGTTCGAGTTGCCACAGCGACTGCGCCTTTGGGACGTACTTCTTTGTGACGCCGGAAAAAGAGGCCGTCCCGATTCCCAAGGTGTTTGACATGCATGCGCTGATGGCCGACTTCAACGACCTGGCCCGCAAGATCAAGGACCGGCATCCCGAGGTGGCGTTGCCCAAGGCGAATCGGTGGGAGTTGCTCAAGATTGCGGCGTTGTTCTTCAAGCACTACCGTTGGACGAATCTTGACCGGGGGATCAAGCCCTGGACGTTCGTGCGGGCCTTGCAGGGCCTGACCAACAAGGCCAAAGGGCGCGGCACGGGCGAAAAGAAGAGCTACAAGACGCTGATGGCCGCCGGCATGCACTTCATGGACCGCTACAACTACGACACCGAGCGGCTGAAACGCTGCGTGATCCTCTATTCGACGCCGGACGGGATTTACCCGTTCTGCTCCCACAACGGCGGCCCGACGTACCGGGCGTATACCGAGAAGATGTTCGCCCAGTCGAAGGCCGAGTACCAGGCAACCCACCCCGGTGTTCCCGTGCGGCCCACCTGGCGCCCGGACGGAGAGTCCTGAGTGAACTTCCGGGCGGACAAGACTCATCCATGAGCGAGCGCCTAGACCATACGCCTTCCATGCGACTGCAGGTGACGGTGCCCATGACCGGACCGATCGACGCGGAGTCGATGCGCTCTGCTCCCGTCGGCGCATCAGGCGAAGTCCCCGGCGGCGATCGGCGAACCGCGAGCGTCGGCGACGGGTCCGTGGACCCCTCTCCGGCGCTCGGGGCTCGGAAACGCGGCGAGTACGACTCGCGTACGGAAGCACCGGCCTATTCAACAGCCCAACAGATCGGCAAGTCGTACCAGCACACCGGCGCGGTTTCCACCAACCCGAACAAATGCTCCGATCGACCGGACGACGGAACGATCACCTCGAAGCAATACGCCGACGCGGCCCGCGCCCGGCGCGAAGCCGGCGGCGACGGCAAGGCGAACGGGCCAAGCCGGCACATTCACCTGGACTATAGCCACCCCCTGGAAGGATACCTGGCCAAGGGGTGGATGCAGTGGTTGCTCGGCTACGTCTCCAAGCCGCGGCCCGGCGGCCGAACGATGATCGAGGAAGTCATCCGGTCTTATGCCAACCCGGCGGCACCGCGGTGGCAGCGGATCAAGTATTGGCCGCTGCACCGGTTCATCCGGCGGATCAAAGGCGGCGTCAGCGACGAGACGTTTCGCCGCCGCATCGCCGAGCACCGCAGTACCCTGCGCGGCTTCGTCGTCACCGCGCGCAGCGTGGCCGAGTTCGGCCTGATGCTGCCGCAACGCTTCAGTGCCCCGCTCATCGCCATCTGGAACTTCACCAACCAGTGTAACCTCTCCTGCCGGCACTGCTACCAGGACGCCGACCACGGCAAAGCGCCCGACGAGCTCACGCTGGACGAGAAGCTGGACCTCATTGATCAGATCGGCGACGCCTATGTTCCGATGATGTCCTTCGCCGGCGGCGAGCCGACCCTCTCCAAAGACCTGCTCCCCGTCCTTCGCCGGTGCCAAGATCACGGCATCCACACCTCGGTGGCCACCAACGGCACGACCATCACCCCGCCGTATGCGGAGAAGCTGGCCGAGGCGGGCGTCAAGTACGTCGAAATCTCGTTGGATTCGGCCCATCCCGAAAAGCACGACGCCTTCCGCGGGCAGCCCGGCATGTGGGAGCGCACGGTCCGCGGCATGAAGAACGTGGTGGCCCAGGACGGTCTGCGGCTGGGCGTGGCCATGTGTGTCCACCAGGGTAATTTCGCCGAAGTCGAGGCGATGCTGCAATTCGCGGTAGACCTGGGGGCCTCCTGCTTCGCCCACTTCAACTTCATCCCGGTCGGCCGCGGGCTGCACATGACCGTGGCGGACCTTACGCCGGCGCAGCGCGAGCAAATGCTGCGGACCTTCAACACCTGGATGCAGTCCGGCCGCATCAGTGTTCTGAGTACCGCCCCGCAACTGGGGCGGGTGTCACTGGCCCATGCTCCGCTCGCGGGGTTGCAGTCCTGTTCGCACGTCGGGGGCGGCGGCGGTGAAAAGGCCCGCGTGGTGGCCAAGTACCTTGGCGGGTGCGGGTCCGGGCGGACTTACGTCTGCATCCAGCCGGACGGCACCATCACGCCATGCGTGTACATGCCGCAGCGGGTGCTGGGCAACATCCGCAACCGCGCCTTCCTCGACATCTTCCGCCACAACGAGTTTGCCGACCTCCTGTGCGACCGGGAGGACCGCACCGGCCACTGCGAGGTGTGCGAATTCAAATACTACTGCGGCGGGTGCCGCGCCCGGGCCGACGCTTACTTCGGGCAGATCAACGCCGGCGACCCAGGATGCCTCTTCAACCACAAACATTGGGACGAACTCTCTGCTGCTTCACACGGACCAGTGGACGAGTGCCTCGCTCAGGCGTAGAGTGCTCCTGAGCGCCGCGCAGATGAATCGGTCTGAGCGATCACCCGCTCAAGGATAGTTTAACCATGAGCCAAGAAGAGACCATCCGCCGGAACGTGTCCGAAGTTTATGCCCGTGCCGTGGATGCCCCTGCGGACACCGGATGCTGCGCCGGGCCGGTGCAGAAAGGCGTCGCCGTCAAGCTGGCCGGCTACACGCCGGAGGAACTCGCCGCCCTGCCGTCCGCGGCGGTGGTTAACTCGTTCGGGTGTGGCAACCCGCTGGCGTTTGCCGAGGTCCGCGAGGGGGACGTGGTGCTTGACCTGGGCTCGGGGGCGGGCATCGACCTGCTCCTGGCGGCCAAGAAGGTCGGACCGACTGGGCGGGCCATCGGCGTGGACATGACCGACCCGATGATCGCCCAGGCCCGCCGCAACGTCGCCGCCGCCGGCCTGACCAACGTGGAGGTGCGCCAAGGCCTCATCGAGCGCCTGCCGGTCGAGTCGGAGTCGGTGGACTGGGTCATCTCCAACTGTGTCATCAACCTGTCACCCGAGAAGCCCAAGGTCTTCGCCGAGATCGCTCGCGTGCTCAAGCCCGGCGGGCGCCTGCGCGTCTCGGACATCGTGGCCCAGGACCTGCCCGACGAGGTCCGCCGCGACCCGCAGCTCTATAGTTCCTGTATCGCCGGGGCGATCAGCGAGGAGGCTTACCTCGCCGGCCTGCGCCAGGCCGGGCTGGTCGACGTCCAGGTCCGAGAGCGCCTCGTCTACGACGCCGCCCAACTGCGCCAGTTCGTCGAGTCCGAGCTGCCCGCCGCCGGTCAGACAAGCTGCTGTGGCGGCGGCGGAGGCGACCCGATCGCCGATCGGTCCGCCCTGCTGCGTCTGGTGGACGCCGTGGCCGGCAAAATCTGGAGCGCCCTCATTTACGCCCGAAAGCATGGGGGGTAATTAAATATCTTAATCTCCGCAGGGGTGCGGGAACCCCAGGCCTTCCACTCCGCGGCCGCCCCACCCCATCGCGGGCCTTCCTCCGCGGAGTCGGGTCCGACCTACGCCGTCTTGGCCACCCGCACGACCTCTTCGACGGTGGTTCGGCCTTCGCAAACTTTGCGGAGCCCGTCCTCGCGGAGCAGAATCATCCCCTGCCGGCATCCTAGATGGCGAATCTCGGTCGCGCTCGTCCGGCGGATAACCAGTTCGCGAAGCTCATCGGTCATCCGCAGGAGTTCGAAAATGCCCAGCCGACCCTTGTACCCGGTGTTCCGGCAGTCGCGGCATCCGACCCCGCGGTAGAGTTGTTCGCCCGGTTGTAACTTCAAATCTGACGGGAGCTTATGCGGATCGGGGTCGTATGCTTCCCGGCACTTGGTGCAAATGCGCCGGACCAACCGCTGAGCCAGAATCCCCTCCACCGAGCTAGTGACCAGAAACGGCTCGATCCCCATTTCCAGCAAGCGCGTCGTGGCACTCGGCGCGTCATTGGTGTGCAGGGTGCTAAACACCATGTGCCCGGTGAGTGAAGCGTTGATCGCCACCTCCGCCGTCTCACGGTCCCGAATCTCTCCCACCAGGATGACGTCGGGGTCGTGCCGCAGGAAGGACCGCAAACCGTGGGCGAAATTCAGTCCGATCTTCGGCTTCACCTGTACCTGGTTGACGCCTTCCAGGAAGTATTCGATCGGATCTTCGACGGTCAGAATCTTGATCTCGTCCGAGCGGATTGTATTCAAGGCCGAATACAGCGTGGTGGTCTTGCCGCTGCCCGTGGGACCGGTCACCAGGATGATCCCGTGCGGCATGTGGATGATCGTCCGAAACCGTGCCAGGACGTCACCGTCCATCCCCAACTCGGGCAGGTCCATCAGGATGGACTGCTTGTCGAGGATGCGCAGCACCACGGCTTCGCCGTAGCACGTCGGAATGATGCTGACCCGGATGTCGATGTCGCGGTGGTGGGCCTTGACGTTGAAGGCCCCGTCCTGGGGCAAACGTTTCTCGGCGATGTTCAGGTTCGACAGAATCTTGATGCGCGAGATGATCGCCGCGTGAAACCGGCGAATCTCCGGCGGCACGTTGGTCGTGTGCAGCACCCCGTCGATCCGATAACGGATGCGCAGGTCGTTGTCGAACGGCTCGACGTGGACGTCGCTGGCCCGATCGCGGATGGCTTCGATCAGGATCTCGTTGACCAGCTTGACGACGGTGGCTTCCTGGGCCGCCTCGATCTCCGAGTCGTGGGGCTGGTCCGTGTCGCTGACCACCTCAAGATCTTCGGCGCTGAGCATATCCTCGATGGTCTGCCCGCCCACGCCATAGTGCTGCTTGATCAGCCGGGAGATGTCCGCCTCGGTGGCCAGCACCGGCTCGATTTTGCTCCCGGTCAGCATGCGCAGTTCGTCGAAGGCATAGAGGTCGAAAGGGTTGAAGGTGGCGACGCGGATGATCCCGTTCTTGCGGTCGATGGGAAACAGGCAGCAGCGATGCACCAGCTTCGAGGGAATCAAGGTCAGCAGTTCGCGATCAATCTCCACCTCGTCCAGGTTGACCACCGGGATGGACAACTGCTCGCCGATGATTTCGAGCACGTCCCGCTCGTCGGCGTAGCCCTTGTCGATCAGGATGCGTTCAATGCGGTCGCCCGGGTTCTTCCGGGCGGCCTTGGCTTCCTCGAACTGCTCGCGCGTGATCTTGCCGCGTTGTAGAAGGGCCTGCGCAAAACTCACGGTTGCCTATCCTTGCCTGACGGACCCGAAACCCGGGCGATTTCGCCCTGTCCGCGTTGCCCCACTCCTGCCTACTCTCCGCGCGAACCGATATCCCCCCATGTTTATACGCATTCTGTCTGTCCCGGTTGCAGATTCCACCAGGGAATGCGACCGCTCCCACGCAGGGGGTCATGCCGGCCCGGGGCCCCGATGCCGAACCTGCGGGGGCCGGGAGGAACGTCCGATAACCAATCAGGTCGCCGTAGGAGCGGGCCGCGGGCGGCGGGTGGCGGGTGGGCTGCCTTCGGGTCGGCCGAAGATCATCCGCCCCGCGGAGGTCTGCAGCACGCTGGTTACCGAGACGGCCATTTCTTCGCCGATTTTGTTGCGGGCGGCTTCCACCACCACCATGGTCCCGTCGTCCAGATAACCCACTCCTTGGCCGGCTTCCTCGCCGGGCTTGATGATTCTTACGGTCATGGTCTCGCCGGGGATGAAGACCGGTTTAAGGGCGTTGGCCAGGTCGTTGATGTTGATGACCGTGACCCCCCGCACCTGGGCGATCTTGTTGAGGTTGTAATCATTGGTGACCACCCGTCCGTCCAGCTTGGTCGCCAGATCGATCAGCAATTCGTCGACGCCTTTGCCCTCGTCGGAGCGCTCGGTACGCACCTCCATGATCTTGATGGGTGTTTTGGGGCTGGATTGCAGCCGGCTGAGCATGTCCAGGCCCCGCCGGCCGCGATTCCGCTTCAATTTGTCGGCGCTGTCGGCGATGGTCTGCAATTCCTGCAAAACAAAGCGCGGCACGATCAGCTCCCCATCCAGGACGCGGGTGGCGGCGATATCGGCGATCCGCCCGTCGATGATGACCGACGTGTCCAGGAGGAACGGGTGGGCTCCGCGGGTGTCCCGGGCGAACTCCACGTAGGGAATCATAAAGCGGATGTCGTCCTTGGTTTGCAGGACGAAGCTGATCGAGAGGTAGCAGATGATCACCCCGAGCATGAGCTTGAGGGAACTCACGAAGGGATGGTTTTGGTAGCCGTACAACACCCGTTTCGTCGTCTGACGAGTGACCCGCAGGGGCTGCTTGGGATTATCGGGATTCGCCTCCGATCTTGTCTCCGTGTCGGGAACTTCCACGAACACCGGCTGACGCAGTTCCGGACCGAGCGCCTCGACCATCAGATCAATAATCAGGGACAGCCCGTACGATACCACCATCCCCACCACCAGACCAAACAAAACCGCCGAGATGGCCGCCAACGATTTCTGCGGGACAAAGAGGTCCAGAATGACCACCGCGACGCCAATGAGCACACAGATTCCCAGAACGATGTGTTTGTTTTGCTGCATGACCAGGAGCAGACCACCAACCTCTTTCGTTTCACTGGGGCTGGCCAGAAAAGACATGACCACCCCCATCAGGGCCAGGATGAAAACCGCCCTCAGAACGTGCAGAAACATGTGGGGAATCCTTCAGCCCCTGGTCTCTTGGTCCACCCTGAACCCTCCATCCTTAGTGTATCACACCCGTACGGCGATGCAATGGTCCCGGGGCGTGCTCGACGGTAGCGTGACCCCACGTGGGGGTTTTTACGCAGACGGGCTCCTCGCGCAGTGCGTCAAACGAAGTGTAACTCACCTGCCTGTCGGCAGACAGGTCCGAACCGCGACCGTCAGGGAGCGGCGTGGTCCGTCGGCTGTTGAACCGCTCCCTCACGGTCGCGGCTCGGAAAGGGAATACGTCGCCTCAATTGTGACGCCACTACGCCGGGTGGCGCGTTATGGGCTATTCTGCGCGAAGCCGTAGATCAAATAGGCTTCGCCGCCGTTCACGGTTCCCACGCCGGTCAGCGGGTCCACTCGCGGGTCGGCCAGAACGGACCCGATCAGAATGTCGCCCTTGCCATCCCCGTCCACGTCGCCGATGCCCGCCAGACCGCGCGAGGGGCTGGAGGGCTTATTGGGATTGCCCAGCAGGGCGTCCGCCGGGTCGCCCCCGCCCAGTTCGTCCGCTGTCCGGCGACCCACGATGATGAAACCGGGCAGCTTAGTCTTCCCCAACTGGTCGATGGAGATGGTCATCCATGCCATGGGGCCGGTCGCCCACGAAGCGGTGTTGACGGAACTGAACACGACGTACACCAAGCCGGCCCCCTGCAACTGGTCGTAGGCATCGAGTACCCCATCCGGGACGCCGGTCGGACCGGTGACATCGTCCATGATTCCGTCCAGGTTGCGGTCCAGCCCATTGGAATTCAGTTCATCGGTGCTGTCGATGGGGTTGCCGTCGAACCGCGGGGTGGCATAAGGAGCGGCGATTAAGAGGTCGTCGGTACCGTCTCCATCGATGTCCCCCGCATTGGCGACGTTGAACCCGAAGCCGCCGCCGACCTGGTCGCCGGTGATGAGGGCCGCTTTCCACTGGTCCAGGAGCGTATTGACGCTGATGCCGTTGAGCGGGCTGGTCAGTTGGTTGGTGCCGAAGAGGATAAGCACCGCCCCCGTGCCGTTGTTGCCGTTGGGGATGCCGATGGCGACGTCATCGTAGCCGTCGCCGTTGAAGTCGAAGGCGCCTTCGGCGTTGGCGTTACCGCCGGCCAAGCTGGCCCCGAGCCGGCCCTGCTCGCCGGCGTTGCCGATCACGTAGATGCCGGCCAGGCGCTCGACATTCGAAGGTGCCAGAGTGAGCTTGTCCAGCACGTAATCGCCCTCCAACGAAGGCGTCCGCCGGAAGGCGATGTAAGCGACCCCATCCGCGTTGTTCGTCAGAGGCGCCCCCACCACGAAATCGGGACGATTGTCACGGTTGAAGTCGGGGATGCCGAGAGTGTTCTCGATATTCTCGTTGGTTCTTCCGGCAATCGCCAATCCGCCCCAGACGGATCCGCCCCCGATATCTGCCGGGCGTCTCAGCTCGATATCCCGCCGGGACAGCGTGCACGTTGGCGGTACACCGGTGTGCCCGTGGCCGCCCGCGAGATAAATATGCGGCTTGGGGGGAATCCCGGACGTGGAGGGATCGGCAGGGTTGTTATCCTGCAAGCCGAGAGTCCACAGATCGGTGTTGGTGAACAGATAGGCTACGCCGGCGTCTTCGTTCTCGGTGTTCGTCCCCAGCAATGCGCTAATATCGTCAATAATCACGACTTCGCCGTCGGTGCTGGCTATGGTGG
>JBGPAW010000074.1:0-12172 GCA_041480905.1 Phycisphaerae bacterium | reverse complement strand
ATGACGATCGGCCTCGTCGATAGGCCGCGCCGCTCCCCGCGGATAGTGGAAGTAACAAAGCTGGTGAGCCACCTTGGGCAGCCCCGGACTCCGAGCTTTATTTGGATACATGGTGCGCCCCCGCGTACCACCCCGATTGGTCCGCGAGCGCGGACCCTACAGCCTCTTGCCTCGTTGCCTTCTACTTTCGGCGTCTCGGCGTTTCAGTGTCCGCTCGGCTTGGGCACAGGGGCCGATGGGATGCGCGGGAACATCGCGCTGAGATCGTTGGCCAACACGTGGCCGTCGCCGTTCACGTCGGCCCGCTCCTGGTCCCCCGCGGGATTAGTCGGGATCTTCGGGAAGATCGCGCTGAGGTCATTGGCCAACACCTTCCCGTCGGCGTTCACGTCGCCCACCTGCACCACGTACTGCGCCTCGAACGGCCCCACCCCCGCCCAGCCACCTACCCCGCCGAGATTGCGGATCGCATACCACGTCCGGTGGGCCAGCACCGAACCGTTCTCCCGAATCTTGAGGATGCGGGGATGCGCGATCGCCTCAGCGCCCTGCGGGTGAACCCCCTCCTCTGAGAGTTCCGTAGCGACGGAAGAAGGTCGTCCAGCGTCGTCGTCACCCACGGTCTGACCAGTGCGGGCAATTAAGAGTCCCGGAGGGACGGAATTAGGTAGCCCAGGGCGCCAGCCCTGGGATCGGGGGGTGTTAAACGTCTCAAGCCCCGGAGGGGCGAAAGAACTTTGCTCTACAAGGGATTCCCAAGTGCCCTCCACGACGTCCTCCACGGTGAACATAAACCCATTCGTCGACAGGTCCGGCCCGAAGGCCCCGTCGGGTAATAACTCTTGAATACGCACCTGCCCGGGCTGCGGGACGGTGATGTCCCCATCGAAAGTCAGGCGGATGGTGTTGTTGGCTGACCGCCACAGGCTGGACTGGTCTGCGGGCGTCGCCGCCGTCAAGAGTGCCGGCGGCGGTTCGCATTCGTCGGGTGTCCCGTTGCCGTTGGCGTCCGGCGATGCCCCGCCGGCGATGTCGCACTCGTCGGGTACGTCGTTGGTGTTGCAGTCCCGACTGGTGCCACCCGCCATGTCACATTCGTCCAGTATCCGATTACCGTTGCAATCCCACTGGTCCGGCGGAGCTAAAGCCCCGAGCGCGCACAGATGGAAGGCGTCGAGCTTGAACGCCGTGTTCCCGCCGCTGCCGGCCTCGTTGGCGACCGCCTGCACGCGGAAGTAGTCCAAGCGCCCGGCACCCACTTCCAGCGGAGATAGCGGCGGATTGAGTCTGGCCACTCCGTCGATGTACACCTGCACCGTGCCGTCCAGGTTGTTCAGCACCACCTGGAAGTCCCAACAATGGCTAAGACTGGTGGCCACCCCGGTGTGGAGATAATCCGGTGCACCCGCGGGATTCTTCACCAGCATCTGGCCGCGCTGGTCCGCCGGCACCCGCATCGAAAGCGTCGAGGTCCAGTCGATCTCGACAACCGCCAGAGCCCGTTTCGCATCATAGAGGAAGAACTGCCAATCGGTCTTGGGGTTAAGATACCCTTCGAGCCGCGGCTTGAAATCCAGCCTGTAGAATTCCTCGTCGGGCAGCAATGCGCCGGCGTTGGATCGGAAATACTCGCTGACGAGATATCCGTCCTCCGGCGGGTCGGTGGCCACCGTCACCTGCACCGAGCGGTCAGTGGTGCCGGCAAACTCGCAGCCGTACAGCCAAATCTTGGCGGTGTTGGCCGGGTTAACCCAGGCCACGCCGTCGCCGTCGAGGTCGAGTCCGTGCATCGGCGTCTGATAGACCAGGCCCTGGAACCCGTTCCACAGGTCATGGCAATGTTCCGCGTCGCACTCATCGGGCCGACCGTTGGTGTTGCAGTCGCGGCTCGTTCCGGCGGCGAGGTCGCACTCATCGGGGATGCCATTGATATTGCAATCGGTCTCACACTCGTCCGGGACGCCGTTGCCGTCGCAATCCGTGCTGGTGCCCGCGGCGAGATCACAGTCATCCGGGACCCGGTTGGCGTTGCAATCGTTGCCGACCAATTCGCATTCGTCCAGGGTGCCGTTGGGTTGACAATCTGCGCTGGTGCCGGCGGCAAGGTCGCACTCATCGGGAATGCCGTTGGGCTGGCAGTCGCGGCTGGTCCCGATGGTGAGGTCGCACGCGTCCGCGATACTGTTGGAGTTGCAGTCCGGCTCGCACCCATCCGGGACGCCGTTACTGTCACAATCTTGGCTGGTCCCCGCCGTAATCTCACACTCGTCGGGCACGCCGTTAGAGTTGCAATCCATGCTCGTTCCCGTGGTGATGTCGCAACTGTCCGCTACGCCGTTGCCGTCGCAGTCCGGCTCGCACTCGTCCGGCACACCGTTGGTGCTACAGTCTGTGCTAGTGCCGCTGGCGATGTCACATTCATCCGGTAGGCCGTTATTGTTGCAGTCAGTGCTGCTGCTCTCCACCAGATCGCACTCATCCGGGACGTGGTTCTGGTTGCAGTCGGCGCTCAGCGCGTCGTACACATCACAGGTGTCGTCGCTCCCGTTACTGTTGCAGTCGTCAAATCCGGGCGCGGGATACGGCGACTCGTATGCCCCCATATCCACCCGGCATTGCCGGATTCGCGGGTGGCCCTCGAGGTCTTCCGCGGGTAGGTCGGGCACGTAGTTGCTCCCCGTGTTGACGCAGGGCGAGTCGGGCGTCAGATGGAGATCGCCGTAATCGTCGTTGGCGCTCTCGTCCCCCTCGGGCGTGGCGGGGTCGTCTCCCCAGCCGTCGCCCCCGTCGTCCGGATTGCGCACGAAGAGTGGATCGGCATCGACGTTTCCCGGCCCTGCGTAGCCGCTCTGCACGTCACTGTAGGCGACCGCCGGAGCGCTTCTGAAGTGACTCACGATGGCATCCGGGCGGTTGCTCCAGAGAATGCAATTAGTCAGCGTCGGACTGCTGTAAAAGTAATTGTAGATCCCCCCGCCGGAGCCGGGCGGACCCGCAGCCGAGTTGCCGCTGAAGGTACAGTGGGTCACCGTCGGGCTGCTGGAAGAGTAGTTGTACATTGCTCCCCCGGAGCTGAATGGACCCGTGGCGGAGTTGCCGCTGAAGGCGCCGTCGGTCAGCGTCGGACTGCTGGAAAGATAGTTGTATATTCCCCCGCCGCCGTAGTAGTAGGCCGAGTTGCCCTTGAAGGCGCAGCGGGTCAGCGTCGGGTTGCTGTCGCCGTAGTTGTACATCCCGCCGCCACCGTAGTAGGCGGAGTTGCCGCTGAGGGTGCAGTTGATCAGCGTGGGGCTGGCGGAGGAGTTGTATATCCCACCGCCGGAATGGTAGGCGGCATTGTCGCTAAAGGTGCAATCGGTCAGCGTCGCGCCGCTTTCAGAATCATTGTACATCCCTCCGCCGGAGCCGTATGTCCCCGTCGCTGAATTAGCACGGAAAGTGCAGCCGGTCAGCGTCGGGCTACTGTCATAGTTATCCATCCCGCCGCCGTAGTTGGCCGAGTTTCCCTTCAAGGTGCAGTTCGTCAGGATGGGGCTGCTGGAGTCGTTGCCTATCGCACCGCCGAAGCTGACCGCCGAGTTGCCATTGAATGTGCAGTCCGTCAGCGTCGGATTGCTGTTGTTGTAGTTGTCCATCCCACCCCCGGAGGAGTGGGCCGAGTTCCCGCTGAAGGTACAATGGGTGAGCGTCGGGCTGCTGAAAGTGTTGTACATCCCGCCGCCGTTATAGTAGGCCGAGTTGCTGTCGAAGGTGCAGTGGGCCAGGGTGGGGCCGCCGCCGCTGTTGTACATTCCCCCGCCGTTTCTATAGGGAGGAGAAGAGGCGTTGGCATTGCCGCCGCGCATGGTGAAGCCGTCGAGGACGGCGGTCGCATCCGTGTCACTGCCGGTGACCACGTGGTAGCTGTTCTCGCCGTTGTGGGCGAAGTTCGGGCCATCGTTGCCAGCCAGGTCGCCGCTGAGAATCGAGGCGTTGCTATCGATGTCGCGCAGGTCGGGGTCGGGAGCGCCATGACCGGCGTAGCCGCCGTAGAGCCCCACGGCGTTCTTGAGTTGGAACGTGGCGGTGCGCTCGCCGGTGTGTTGGCCGGTGGCGACGTTGTAGTCTGGTTTGTAAACGCCCGCGGCGACGCGGATTTCATCGCCCGCCTGGGCAGCGGCCAGGGCGGACGGCAATTCGAGAAACGCATCGACCCAACTGCTCCCGTTGTTCAGCCCGTTCGTGGCGCTGTCATCCGAGTAGATCGTATCGGCCCGGGTCATCTCGGTTGCCACCAGCAGCAGCGCCGCCATGCCGAGCACCCCTTCGATTCGGATGCCACGTCGTGGTTTCATGGTTCCGCCTCCGCGCTTACGCTCCCCCCGCTGACGCGGTCGTACTGGCCCCGCGGACTGACTCGACGTCTCCCAGAATAACAAAATGCTTCCGCAAACTCCAGCGGAAACTCATGACCGCAAGAGATTCTGTTAGGTGGTGATGTATCGGCACGTGCGGCTTATTTTCTGTTTCTCTTCGTGTCTTGGTGCCTTTGCGGCTGATAGTTCGGGCGGAGCATCGCCGTGTGGGGGTCTATTCCGCCACGAACAACCGCATGAATTCGCTCACGTCGGCGCAGTTCTCCAACGACAGGATCGCGTCCTTCATGGCCGCGAGCTGCTGCTTGGTGAACTGGTCGCCGGCCAGGGCGTTGAACTTGACCGCGAGGTCCTCCATGCTGCCGGGGGCGCGGTAGTCACCCTTGGGCACGTCCACGCGCTGCGTGTAGCTCCGGCCGCCCTTGGTGGTGATGGTCACACGCGCGGGTTGGCTGGCCGGGAAGAGCGCCTCGAACTCCGGGTTGGCCACCGCCTTCACCGCGTCCATCAGCGGGTGCAGCTTGGGATCGGTGATGCGCTCGGCCTGGAACTGCTTGGGGGTCACCTCGCGGTCGGCGAGGGCGACGGCGAGACAGTACGGCAGGCTGTGATCGGCGGTCTCCTTGGAAGTCGGGCGGTACTTGGCCGGGTCGGACAGGATGTCCGCCGCCCGGGCGATCGTCTCGACCTGGATCTCCGCGACCTCCTCCGGCTTGATGTCGTGCTCGTGGACCAGCTTGAGCACCGCCGTGGTCGGTGAGTGCGACAGGGCCTCGATGGGGTAGAACTTCATGCCGCACTCCGCGATCTTATAGGCGCTGCCCAGCCCGTCGGTGAGGCGGTTGAGGTGCCACTGCGGCCCGAAGCACTTCACCAACCCTTCCTTGCCGTCCACCACGTGCTCGGGGCCGGTGTAGCCCAGCTCGGCGAGGATGGCCGCCTCCACGCCCGCGCGCGTGGCCAGGGGATCGACGGTGTTCTTCATCATGGTCAGTTTTCCGGCGGTGACGGCGCCGAGGGTGCAGGAGTGGGAGGCGCTGATGCCGATGGCGTGCTGCATCTGTTCGGCGGACAGCCCCAGCATGCGGGCCGCCACCATCGGGGAGACGAACGCCGTCAGGGTGGCGTGGTGCCAGCCCTTCTCGCGGATGCCCGGCTCACCGGCCTCGCAGTAGCGCATCTCCATCTCGTAGGCGATGATGATGCCGACGATCAGTTCCCGGCCCGACAAGTGCTTCCAATCGCAGATGCTCGTGGCGGCGGGGATGATGTCGGAAGGATGGCACGGGTCGGCTTTCCAATAGATGTCGTTGTAGTCCATGGCCCGGATGGCCAGGGCGTTGTACAGCGCGGCGTTGACGGCGGAGGTGCGGTGCCCGGTGCCGAAGCAGGTGCAGTGATAATCGCCGCCCATGACGGCGATGTAGCGCTGCATCATTTCGCAATCTTCCTGCCGGTACCCCCCCAAGGCACACCCGATGGAGTCGTAGAGGAACCGCTTCGCCGCGGCGACGGCCTCCGGCGTGAGGTCTTCATACTTCAGGCTGCTCGCCCAATCACTGAGCGTCTGGGTAATAGTGGTCATGCCGTGTCCCTCTCTGGATAACGAGCCGCGGGCTTCAGGCTCCCCTTGACGCGGAGTGTCAAGGGCCCGCGCGGTCAAGAGCATTCTCAAGGCACCGTGGGTTTCAACCCGTGCGGTCATGTTACTCACGGATCAACGAATGGCAACAACTTCAGGCCAGCCTGCGGGCATCCGGGGCCGTCTTTTTCGGCTTCCGCATGGGTGACGCGACGCTATAATGCGGGGGGACTGGTTGGAAGGAGAACCGGATGGTCTATCATGGTCATGTGGAACACGGCAAGGTCGTGCTCGACGAGCACGTCGAACTGCCGGATGGCGTTCGCGTCGAGGTAAGCGTGCTTGCTGGACCCGAAGATGGCGGGGAGGGCGAGGAGCGGCCCACGCTGTATGAGCGTCTCAAACCCATCGTCGGGATGGCCAAAGGGTTGCCTTCGGACCTGGCGGAGAATCACGATTATTACCTCTACGGCGTACCGAAGAAATGATTACCCGTTTTGCCGACACGTACTATTACTTGGCCTTACTAAGCGAGGACGACACGGCGCACGCGCGGGCGGTGGAGTTTTCGCGCTTACGCGGGGGGCGGATCGTGACAACGACGTGGGTGTTGACCGAGGTAGCCGATGCGCTCGCGGTGCCTCCGCAGCGCCGGGCGTTTCTCGCACTTCTTGAGTTGCTGTCCACCGATCCTGCTGTGACCATCGTGCCTCCGACCCAGGAAGGGTTTGACCGCGGAGTCGATCTCTACGCTCGTCGTCTCGACAAGAACTGGTCGCTCACCGACTGCATCTCCTTCGTGGTCATGGAGCAGCAGGGCCTTACCGAAGCCCTGACCGCCGACCGGCATTTCGAGCAAGCCGGGTTTGAGATGCTCTTGAAATAAGCGAGCGCGGTCACGCACGGGGCCCGGCCCCCGCCGGAAGCTCACCGGCTTTGGCGAAGCGCCAGTTCAGGCTCGCCATTGCTGCGTTGTATTGAGCCACCAGGTCATTGTAGCTGAGCTTCAGACCGGCCAACTCGGCGCTATGCTGGTTGTAGGTTTCGCGCTCATCGCGTGGTCATCCGCTCTTGGGTTTCCCCTCATTGTCGGCGGCAATCTGCTTGAGCACCTTCTCCAGAACCTCGATGTCCTTCTATGTAGCGTCACCGTTCGGTCTCCATCGCCAAGCCCGCACGAGACAGCGTATCTACTCCGCCATCCTCGGATTGTAGCCCTCACGACCAACCCGAACAGCCCGGATCCAGCGATCGCGTGGTTCTCTCACGCCCCGAACTTATGCAGCCGGCCGGCGTGGGCCAGCGCCAGCGGCAGCAAGAATCGCGCTTCGATCTGCCCCAGGCCGCCGGTGAGACAATCCGCCTCACCGAACTCCGTGGCCCGGTCGGGCCGGCACGTCGCGGCGGCCAGCACCACGGGAATCGGGTGCCAACTGTGTTCCCGCATCTTGGCCGGGGTGCTATGGTCGCCGGTCACGATCAAAACGTCCGGCTTGAGGGCCTGAATCTTCGGGAGCGAGGCGTCCAGTTCCTCGATTTGCCGCACCTTTTCCTCGAAATCGCCATCCTCGCCTCGGCTGTCCGGGTACTTGAAGTGCACGAAGAAAAAGTCGTACTTCTCCCAATACTCCCCCAACCGCCGCACCTGTTCCTCCAGGTTGGCGACCTCGGGGAGCACGTCCATCCCCACCAGCCGAGCCAACCCGCGATACATCGGATACACCGCAATCGCCGCCGCCTTCAGGCCGTACACCTGCTCCATCGACGCAATGGATGGTCGCCGCGCAAAACCCCGTAGGAGAATCATGTTCGCGGGGTGTTCGTTTCTCAGCAGCGTGGTGGCTTGGGCGAGGAATTGCCCCACTACCTCCGCGGTATGATGCGACTCGGGATTTCGCGGGACGGGCTTTTTGGGACGCACGCCAATGGCCTGCGGATCGGTATCCTCCACTCCGCCGCCCAGACCTTCCCCTTGCAGCACCATGACGAAGCGATGTTCGCGTCCGGGCTCCAGGCAGATCTGGACGCCCTGGACGCGAATGCCGCGAAGCTTCTCGACCAGACGGGTGGAGGCTTCCGAGGAGATGCGGCCTGCCCGACGATCGGTGATCCTCCCGGCGATGTCCACCGTACAGAAATTGCCGCGTACGGCCACGTCCGCGGAACCCAGGTCGAAGTCGATGCCCAGCGCTTCGAGCACGCCGCGCCCGATGGGGTGTTCGAGCGGGTTATATCCGAACAAGGCCAGGTGTCCCGGCCCGCTGCCCGGCGTGATCCCGGGCAAGATCGGAATCAGCAGGCCACAGACGTTGTTGGCCACCAGCGCGTCGAGGTTCGGCGTGACGGCGGTCTCCAGTTCGGTCCGTCCGCCCGGTTCCTGGGGAAGCCCGCCGAGCCCGTCAGCCACGACGAGCACGATCTTGGAGTGGTTGTGACGGTTCAGGGTCCGGGTCAATTCCTGGATGTCCATAATCACCTCCTGTTCAGCCGGAGAGCCGGTCCCACAAGGATGAAAAGCCGGTCCCGTAAGAGGGTGTTGAGTCTGGACGATTTCCGCCGCAAAAGCAATGGTCGGACCTCGTGGGGGCGTGTCTCGGGGTGTGTGACGCTTTCGGCCGATCCGGTCCGCGTCCCCGAAGGGGACGAAAGATCGTAGCCATGGGTGGAGTCCGCCGCGGGCCGACGGAGCCGTGGAGAGGAATTAGCCCAATGGTTCGCTTCGGTAGAAGGGACAAGTTGGGTCGTAAAGGCGCACTTAACGCACGTGTCCGAGCGCCGTACTCCGCGAAATCAGACCTGCATCTCAAGCACGACGCCTGAACTCCAAGGCGGGGGCTGGCTGGACATTTTGGCAAATCGGGAGGGCGCGGCTCCTGCCGAGCCGCGTGATTCGGCTCGCCGGGAGGTTCGCCCTCCCTGGTTGCCAAAGTCCCTGGCCACACCTGCGGAGCGTTTCTTCCGGTCTTTGGGCTTGCGTTTCTCAGATTCTGTGCTATCCTAATCTTTAGGAAAGCCCAATAATAGAATGTTTTCAGGAAATGAATGTCACCGGGCGCGGAAAGGCTCAACCTTTCGGTGGGGAACGAATCTGCTAGGTTTCTTACAGGAGGAGTAGCAGATGAAGAAGGTTATCGTAATGTGTTTGGCTGCCGGCCTGATGGCGAGGGCCGCCAATGCCGCGACCTTGAGCATGCGCTGGGCGGGCACAACCGACACCACCATAGCGCTCATCCCGTCCGACTATGCGACCATCGAGATCGTCTGGACGTGGGGCGCCCTGGACAAGGCGAAGACCTTGGGTCTGACCGACATCGAGGGGCGGATCAACGTGTGGAACCATGAGCCGATCAGTCCCGAGACGGCGGCCCAAGCCCAGGTGCCAGCCGGTGCGGCAGTGACCAACGTTACCGCGAACTTTGGTGGTACCACGGCGATCTCAGACCCCCTCGGCAGCGATCTGGGCTGGTATTTCTTCGCCATGAACAACATGACGCGGCAAGTAGGTAACGGCACGGTGTTCTCGATCGTGTTGGGTACGATCACGATCCACGGTGCCGGTTACACTTGGACGCCGGTGTACATCAGTTTCAGTGCGATCGAACCGCATCCGGGTCCGGCCGATGGACCGAACCTGTGGCTGAAGGCGTGGCAGACGGCCGTCAGCGGGCCGGGCCAGTTCGTGATCGGCCAGGGCAACCCGGGCGACCGGTCCGCAGATTGGGACCCCTATCACGGCTATGAGACCTTCCAGCCGCTGACCCTCCTGGTCGACGGTGCCCCGGCGGAGCCCGGCACTCTGCTCCTGCTGGCCCTGGGCGGTCTGGCGATGCTTCGTCGTCGCTAGGGGGCAGCTTAACGCAGTCCGCCAGAAGCTGTCCCCGCCAAGGGATAAGTCCAACTTAGGGATAGGCGCTGATCGGACTTATCCCTTTTTCGGCAACGTTAATCTTCCAGGCGCTCGAACAAGCGGTCGACAACGGTGGAGATTTTGGCGGGAGTTTCGTAGGTTCCGGCGACGATGGCGGCCCGGATCCGGGCGATGCGGCTCAAGCGGACACCCGGTACCTCGGTCATGCGGGCCAGCAGACTTCCAAGGGTGGAGACCTCGACCTCATCGGCCAACTGGGCCCCCGCGCTACCCGGGTCAGTGCCCGGGGCGCCGGCGCGGTCGCTCCGGTCCCACGCCGGTAAGGTCAAGTAATCGACCGGCAGTGCCCCGAAGAAGCCGTTGATTCCGATGATGTCGCCCATAAGACCCATCCCCGCTCTCGCCTGGGACCCAGGTGTGGAAGGCAACCTGGCGCACCACTGCGAACGGCCCGCCTCAGGCTAAAACGCGGTTCTCAATCGTGCCCGTCACGCGGCTGACCAGGCTCTAACGCACACCTGCCATCCGTCCGGTGCCTCGTGCGTTCGTCCGTGAACCGCGCGTGAGAACAAAGATGAGTGTGCCAATTTTTGCGCCCAATCCGTTGGGCGGCTCTCGCATCAGTAATATCGGCCGTGGTACCGGCCGACTTAAGGGAAACTCCCTATTTGGGTCTCAAAAAAACGCCCGACCGCCAATATATGGGCGATAGGACCGATAACTACCTCTACATTTTGTACATCCTACCCAGCTTATAAATATCGGGAGTTCGCGCGGTCCCCACCACCCCGCGCCCCGAAACAGGGCGCTTCGGCGCGCCGCGCTCACGGTTCGGACCACCCTTCGCTTGTGGATCCTGACGCCGGTCCGGCGTGTCCGGCCTGCTATCCGGGGCGCAACACCAGCAGCCGCAGTCCGACGATTGCCAAAGCCGCCGCCAATCCCGAGCAGCGTGGACACATAGCCGATGAGAACACTCAGCAAGACCCCGGTCCGCGGATTGTAATGGGGTACGGCGGACAGGTTCTTGGCTGGGGCCTCTTCCTCCGCCGGGTCCGGATGGGTCCGCTCTGCCTTTGGAAACGTCTGAGTCTCCCGCACGCCGCAACAGGAACGCGGCAAGCAGAAGGAGCACAACGCCCAGGACCCGGTCGAAAACACGCCGCGGCAGCACGGTGGTGGTCAGCGCACCCAAGATGGAACCCGGAATCGTGGCGACAGCGAAATGCTGGTGATGACCTCGGGCGCCTCAGTGGGATAGACCAACAACAGGAATGGGACGAGCAGGAAGCCGGCATCCAGCCCCATGACCTGATTCTGAGCGTCCAGGACACTCCCGTGAATGACGCGACGCAGTTCCATGCCCAAATGAGTAAGCACAACCTCAAGGAGGGTGTCCGCCTGGTGCTGCAATCCGGAACCGCCAAACGCTTCGTGTTTCTCCAGATCAAACAAGAGTAGTCCTCCGGACCGTGTGCCTTCGCTTCCGGTGCGGCGAGCTCCGAGGAGGCCTCCAGGGCCTCCTCGGCCGCTCCCTCCGGCTGGGAGCAGACCGGCGTTGGGACCTGCCGCCGGACCATGCCGCGTGCCCGTCACTCTACACCGGTGGCGGGTTGCGGTCGTCGCTGGACGGGATGACCTCGAAGTCGATGCGGAAAGGATTAGGCCCGACGTCATCGGGCTCCAGACGGAGAATCAGCAAGCTATTGCAAGGGAAGTCTACGCCCAGCCGGGCCTCGAAGGACGGGGCAATGCCTTCGGTGGGCTCGGCTCCCTCGGGAGTGCCGACTTCGCCGCTGGAGAAGTAGACCTCCTCGATCAGGGAATCCCGATCGACGTTATCCTGCGCGGCGTTGTCCTTGATGACGGTGACCAGTTGCGCCGTGCCGACGGCGAACACTCGGGCGCAGTTGGGGGTGATGACCGGACTGGTCGCGTTCCCCTCCAGCCGGTTGCCGTTGGGATCGTTGCCGAACTGCTGGAACTGGGGTTGCGTCTTCTGGTCCAGATCGTCGTAGGCCCCCGCGGTGAAGATGGCCCGGTACGGTGTGTTGTTGATGATCACGTAGTTGAATTGACCGCGTTGGCCGGCGGTGTCGCCGCCGAAGGAGGCGGTCTGGTTGAGCAGATTGTCCACGTTGCATCCCGCGATCACAGCGAGCAGACCGAGAATCGAAAACGCCCGTACCATTCTTCGGATCACTTTTGTACCCCCTGCGTTTCTAGTCTAGTGCCTCACAATTGACGCAACGTATTCTTTGCCGAACCGCGACCGTAAAGGAGCGGTCTCGCACGTCGCCAAGTCATGCCGCTCCCTTACGGTCGCGGTTCGGACCTGCCTGCCGGCAGGCAGGTAAGCTGCAGTTT
>JBGPAW010000073.1:0-12191 GCA_041480905.1 Phycisphaerae bacterium | reverse complement strand
CCAGTCGTCCCCATCGGCTGGGGTGAGTTCGACCTCGGTCTCCTCCTCCAACGGGGCCAGCTCCACCTGATCGGGCAGCCACGATTCCGGCAAACCCAGCAACTCCGCCAGCAGGACGCGGCCGGTGTCGCGCAGACCGAGCGCCGCCACCAGGTTCGCCTGGGCGGCACGCACGCGAACCTCGAAGTTCAGCACGTCGGCCTGGGTGATCTTGCGGGCCTCGAAGCGCTTCTCGGCGTCGGCCAACTGCTCACGGCTGAAGACCTCGTCCGCGGTGGCAATGCGGACCTGCTCCCGCCCCAATTGGGCCTGGTAGTACGCAGCATCCACGGCATGCACCAGCAACCGCTCGACGTCCCCCAGGGCCATCGCCGAAGCCTTGTACGTGTGCTTGGCGCTCATCAGGCGGGCCTCACGCGCGAACCCGTCGAACAACAACCACGTGGTGGACAGCACCGTGGTGTGGTCGCTGAAGGCGTTGCTGTTGCCCGAGCCCAGCGCGGAACGACCGAACAAGGGAATTTCGAAGAGTCGGAGGATATCGAGGAACGTCGGGTTCTGCGGAATCTGGGGAATCGACGCGGTCGTCCCGAGGGTCGCCGGGAAACGGGACCGCGTCGCCGGGGTGAGAAACGTCCGCGTGGCGGTGTGGGACAAAGCCAGTTGGGGGAAATAAAACGACCGCGCTTCGACGATGCGAGTCAGCGCCGCCTCCAGCCGCGCCCGGGCGGCGTGGATGTCCGGATTGCCCTGCAAAGCGAGCTCCCGCGCTTGGGCCAGCGTGAGGAGACCCGGCCCCATCAATTCGGCTGCGGCGGCCGTGCGTAACGGTTCGTCCGCCTGCATCATGCGGACGCGCTCCTCCTCCGGCAGCCTAGCCAGGGCGCCGCTCTGCCTCCGGATGACCGACTCGATCGATTCGTGGGGCGCTTGACACCCCGCCGCCATAAACACGATCAAGGTCAGGCGTGTCGTTCTGTAAGTAGTTGACTTCGGCACGGCCATCGGCGCGCCTTCGGTTCTGCCATCGGCGATCACATCGCCAGGAAATTGACCAACAACTGCCGGCCCTGCTCGGTCAAAAAGCTCTCCGGATGGAACTGGACCCCTTCGAGGGGCATTTCCCGGTGGCGGATGCCCATGATTTCCTTCCGATCGGTCCACGCACTGACTTCAAAAGCACCGGGCAGTGAGGCCGCCTCAACGGCCAACGAGTGATAGCGCGTCGCGGTGAACGGATTGGTCAGACCATTGTAAATGCTTCGGCCGTCGTGATAGATCGCACTGGTCTTGCCGTGCATGAGCCGCTCGGCCCGCACGATGACGCCGCCGAAGGCCTGGGCGATGGCCTGATGGCCCAGGCACACCCCCAGCACCGGGATTTTGCCGCCGAAGTGCCGGGCAGTCTCCAGGCTGATCCCCGCCTCGTTGGGCGTGCACGGTCCGGGCGAGATAATCAGGTGGGTCGGTTTGCGGGCCTCAATCTGCTCCACGGTGATCGCGTCGTTGCGGTACACCTCCACCACGTGGCCGCGGTCCAGCTCGCCGATGCGATGGACCAGGTTGTAGGTGAACGAATCGTAGTTGTCGATGATCAAAATCATGAGAGGGCAGGATACAGTTGCCCCTGACCTCCCGCAATACAGAATCCCCGACAGAGGGTATGCTAAGGCCCGGAGAGCTGGGCGGCCCTAGGTAGCTCACGCCCATGAGATCGGTCGAACCTACGAGGAGCCGGGAGGTATGAACGCATCCGCCGTGCAACGCAGCCTTCGCCTGCGGGAGTTGATGCAGGACCATGTCGTGATGATGCCCGGACCGTTCAATGCGCTGAGCGCGCGGCTGATCGAGCGGGCCGGGTTCGAGGCGCTGTACTTGTCCGGGGCCGTCCTGGCCAACTCGGTCGGCGGTGTGCCGGACACCGGGCTGATGACGCTGACCGAGCTGCGCGATCACGCCGCCCACATCGCCGCGGCGACCACCCTGCCGATCCTCGCCGACGCGGACACCGGGTTCGGCGGGCCGGAGAATGCCGCTCGCACGGTCCGCGAACTGGAAGGCGTCGGGGTCAGCGGCATCCATTTGGAAGACCAGGAGTTTCCCAAGCGCTGCGGGCACCTGGAGGGCAAATCGCTGGTCCCGGCGGAGGAGATGTGTGCCAAGCTCGCCGCCGCGGCGGCCGTCAAGAGCAGCCCGGATTTCCTGCTCATCGCCCGGACTGACGCCCGTGGGGTAGCGGGTTACGACGAAGCTGTTCGGCGAGCCCACCTGTACCTCGACGCCGGGGCCGACGGCATCTTCCCCGAAGCTCTGCACACCCGCGAGGAGTTGGGCCGCTTCGCCCGCGACGTGAACACGATCCTGCTGGCCAACATGACCGAGTTCGGCAAAACCGAGTACCTGACCGCCGACGAGTTCGCCGCCTTGGGTTACCGTATCGTGATCTTTCCGGTGACGCTGCAACGGGTGGCGATGAAGGCGACGGAACTCGCCCTAAAAACCCTGCAGGCCGAGCGTTCGCAGAAATCGTTCCTGGACCGGATGCAGACCCGGCAGGAACTGTACGACCTCCTGGGCTACCAACCGGACGCTTTGCCCACCAGATAATCCGAGCCCGGAGCGCAAGCGACGGGGCGGGTGCCCCACCCTCTCTGAGGGTGGGGGACGGAATCACAGTAAACCTTTGCTCCGTCCTCCACCCCGAGAGGGGATGAGGCACCCCGCAATCCACAAGCGCACAGCGGTTGCTTTTTCCGGCCACCGTGCTACGATCGCGTCCGGTGTTCGGACGCCTGCGTGGCGCCCGAGTGATTCCTTTCGGATACATAGACCAATCATGAGGTGACGCATTATGGCCAGACTAAAAGAAGTTCTCACGACCAAGCTCGCGGAAATGCGGAACGACATCAAGCGGCTGATCGCCGACCACGGCAAGAAGGTGATCGGCGAGGTCACGGTGGAGCAGGCCTACGGCGGCATGCGCGACATCAAGTCGCAGGTGTGCGACACCTCCACGGTCAGCCCGGAAACGGGGCTAATCATTCGCGGCGTCCCTTTGGCCAAGGTGGTGGATCGGTGCCCGGAAGAGATGTTCTGGATGCTGCTCACCGGCGAGCTCCCCGACACCGCCTCGCTGAAGGAGCTGCAAAAAGACCTGGCCGCCCGGGCCGACGTGCCCGGCTACGTCTGGGACGTGCTCCGCGCCCTGCCCAAGGACACGCACCCGATGATCATGCAGAGCCTGGGTCTGCTGGCCCTGGAGCGGCTGTCCAAGTTCCGCAAACGCTACGACGAGGGCATGCGTAAGGAGGAGTATTGGGAGGCGTGCCTAGAGGACTCGCTGGACCTGCTGGCCAAGATGCCCGTGCTGACCGCCGGGGTCTATCGCATCCGCTACAAGGACGGCAAGCTGATCCCGCCGGACCCCAAGAAGGATTGGAGCGCCAACTTCGCGCACATGATGGGCGTGCCCGACCCGACCGGGAACTTGGCCAACCTGTTCCGGCTGTATCTCAACCTGCACGCCGATCACGAGAGCGGCAACGTCAGCGCCAATCTGTGTCACATCTGCGGCTCGGCCTTGTCCGATCCGTATTACTCGGTGTCCGCCGGCTTGAACGGTCTGGCCGGTCCGCTGCACGGCTTGGCCAACCAGGAATGCCTGCAATCTCACCTGGCCATCATCGAGAAATTCGGCGGTGTGCCCACCGCGGACCAGTTGCGGCAATACACCTGGGACACACTCAAGGCCGGGCGGGTGATCCCCGGCTTCGGACACGCCGTGCTGCGGTGCACCGATCCGCGCTACACGGCCTGCTACGATTTCGCCCAGAAGGCCTGCCCCAACGAACCCCTGTTCAAGCTGGCCAAGCTCATGTTGGAGATCGTGCCCCAGGTGCTGACCGAGCACGGCAAGGCCAAGAACACCAACCCCAACGTGGACGCCTTGTCGGGCGTGCTCATGTACGCCTACGGCGTGAAGGAGCCGCCGTTCTACACCGCCATCTTCGGGGTGTCGCGGGCTATCGGGATGTGCGCCCAGATGATCGTCGCCCGCGCCATCGGAACGCCGATCACCCGGCCCAAGTCGGTGACCACCGAGTGGGTCAAGGAGCACGTGGGGGCCAAGTAAGATCTGCGGTAGGGACCTCCGGGATGTCGTCGGGGTACCCAGGTTCCCGAGAACCCGGACACTCATGATGGACCACCCTCATGAAACGGCTTCGCGTATACGTTGATACCTCCGTGATCGGGGGATGCGTCGATGAGGAGTTTGCCGCTGAGAGCAACGCTCTCCTCGATATGGTTCGACGAGGGGAGGTGGTGTAACGTGAAGAGGGAGAAGACCTTCGATTGTGTCCAGATGAAGAATGCCATTCAGGCCCGTCACTTGCAGGAACGGCGGGGCCTGACCGACGCGGAGGTGCGCCGCCGCATTGCCGAGCGTCTCGCTTCTTCGGACGACCCGGTAGCGCAGAAATGGTGCGCACTGGGCCAACGGCAAAACGCCCCCGCATAGGACCGGGAATTCACGCGCCGGGGCCGTGGTATTCGATTGGCCCCGGGTGCCCCAAGTCTTTAGACTTGGGGAGATGATCGGACCATGAAACCTACCGTTTACATCGAGACTACCATCCCCTCGTATTATTGCGATGATCGACCGTCGTTGGCGGCCGATATCGCTCGAACCCGCGAGTGGTGGGATCAGGAGCGCGGAGCGTACGAGTGTTTCATCTCGCCGGTGGTGCTCGATGAATTGTCGGCAGGTAGCTACCCGAGCCGGGCCGCTTGTCTCTCGTTAGTTGCGGACCTGCCCATGCTCGGGGTCGGACCGGAAGTGGTGGAAATCGCTGAGGTCTATCAAGCCCGCGGGCTGATGCCCAAGTCTCCGGTCCGCGACGCCCTGCACGTCGCCTTGGCGTCGCATTACCGCGTGGACTACCTGCTAACCTGGAATTGTCGCCACATTGCGAACGTGAACAAGGCCCGCCATCTGGAAATCGTTAACCAACGCATGGGCTTGAGCACCCCTCGGCTGGTTACCCCGCATCTGCTTCAACCCTGGGAGGAATTAGGATGATCGCGGATAGCCCGATTGTTGAGGAAGTCCGGCGCCGGGCGTCGGAATTGAGTGCCCAATTCGACGACGATTTACGCAAGTACGCCGAGCACCTGCGGGAAATCGAGGAGCGCTACCGTGAGCGGGTGGTCGACCAGGTGACGGTGGTGGCGTCGGTCCGTCCGCCGGCGGAAGCGACGAAGGAGTAAAGCCCTCAGAAGACCGGTTAGGCTGCACGGGGGGCCCAAGTCTTTAGATTGGGAGGAATGATTGGGGGCAAGCCACGCGTGACGTAGGGCGGAACCATGGCACGGGGAGGAGGCAGAATAACCAATCCCCAGTTCCAAGAAGACCTGAGCCACCCGGCCGAGTGGGTCAAACAGCAGGTCGGGGAAAAGTAGAAATAGGGTGCGCTGTGCGTACCAGCGCTGAGCGGCCCCGCTGAAAGGACTCGGGAGGGCTCATCGTTATGCCCAGCGGAATTCTGTCCCGCGCGAGGGTCGTCTATGCAGCCTGACGCGGGCCGCCAGTGTGTGAGGCAGCGTCCTTCAACAAAACGCTGGCGCTGGTTTGCTCTGGGTTTCGCGGGGGTACTCCTGCTGCTGTTTCTGGCGGCAGTGGGGTTGTTCGCTTATGACTCTCGCTTGAAGCTCGCAAGCATCCAGACCCTACAGAAAGCGGCTGCCTCTACCGATCCGGGCGCGCTAGAAGTCCTCGACCCCTGCTCGGGCCGGAAGTACTGTTTTCGTGACCTTACGGTGCGGACGAGACTCACCGGTGAGGAGGTCGAGGCGTACGCTCCCCTCTGTGACTCCCCGGTGGAGTGGCTGTACCGGTTGGTGGGCAGGAGCGGTCGGGGCGGATGCATCGCGTTCACCGATGGGCACGGGGTCTGGTACCGGGAGCAGGAATACCGCAGGGTCCTCGAACGTAACGGAATCCTCTCTGAGAGATGATTCCCCACCCTGTCCGGCCAATGAGATGCGCGTCCGCCATGGGAACCGTCAAACCTCCGCCGAGGGCGAAGTTGTTTTGCGGGCTGTTGGCCTCGGACCTCGATCTGATGGCCCAGGCGGTCCGCCGGCTAAAAGAGCTATTCGGTAAGACCGACCTGGAGAGCGAGGTCTGGCCGTTTGCTCAGACCGACTACTACGCCGTCGAGATGGGGGATGAGATCAAGCGGCGTTTCGTGTTCTTTGAGGAGTTGATCTCCGTCGAACGGCTGCCGGAGCTCAAACGGCTGACTAACGACGTGGAGGCCCGAATCTGTGACGACGTTTTACAGCCGCACGATCGGCGGCCGGTCAACCTCGACCCCGGCTACATGACCCTGAGCAAACTCGTGCTGGCCACCACGAAGGACTACTCCCATCGCCTCTACCTCGACCGGGGCATTTACGGCGAAGTGACGCTGCACTACGAAAGCGGAGCTTGGCGGCCGTATCCGTGGACCTATCCCGACTACGCCGCCGACGCCTATCATGCTTTCTTCGAGTCGGCCCGCGAAAAACTCAAGGCCCAACTCAAATGAGCCCTGCGAACGCCGCCGCGCCCTCGGGATCGGCGGCGGGGGTTGTCCCGCACTCGGACGCCCCCCCGGAGACACGTTACGATCGCCGGGGGTAGCAGGGGATGCAGCAGGACTGTGGAAAGTTCCGCGCCGGCGCGCGCAAAGGGCGACAACGTCGCGTTGTCGCCTTGCGGAGGTTCTATGGGCCGCTCCCGAAACGCTACCCTTGCGGGTAGAGGGTCTCGCCGGTCGACGTGTCCACCACCTTGATGGCGTCGGTCGGGCAATTCTGGGCCGCCTCGAGGATGGTTTCTCGCGCATCACCCCAGGGTTTCTTGACCGTGGCGATGTCGTCGTCGTCCATCTCAAAGGTCTCGGGTGCGTCGTTGCAGCAGGCCCCGTCACCGATGCAGGCCTCCCGATCAACCTTGATCTCCAGCTTATCCGAGTCTCCCATGATTCCATCTCCTTCAAAAGGGTTCTGATACCGCAGTTCCTTAGCACGCCCGGTGCCATTGAATCATCGGCAATCCCCTACTACACTCCCGGCGGGTCGGCTGAGTATTCTACTGGCATGAAAGGACGAATCAAATGGTCAAAAAACTGGCCCGGTGGTCGGCTCCAGGGGTCTTGTTTGCCTATCTAGTGACATGTTTGCCCTGCCTAACGCCGGCGCCGGCTGACGAGCAGGAGAGCAAGCCCAAGCCGGAGCAGAAAAAACCCGCCGGCATCTACGACTTCACCGTCACGACCGTCGACGGCAAACCGGTCAAACTGGGGGACTACGCCGGCGACGTGCTGCTCATCGTGAACGTCGCCTCGAAGTGCGGCCTGACCAAAACGAATTACCAGGGTCTCGGGCCGCTATACGCCAAGTACAAGGATCAAGGGTTCCGTGTTCTCGCCTTTCCCGCCAACAATTTCCTGGGCCAGGAACCCGGCACCAACGAGGAGATCAAGAGATTCTGCACGACGAATTATGACGTCCAGTACGATCTCTTCGCCAAGGTTTCGGTGAAAGGCGACGACATCTGTCCGCTGTACAAGTTTCTCACCGAGCACCCCGACCCGAGCATCCGGGGTGAGGTACAGTGGAATTTTCAAAAGTACGTCGTGGCCCGAGACGGCAAGGTCTTGTCCAAATTCGCTCCGCGGACCCCGCCGGACGACCCCAAACTCGTTGCGGCTATCGAGGAGGCCCTCAAATCGCCCCGCCCAGCCAAGACCAAGTAGGTCTTCCGTACCGCGCGGGGTTACGTCCATAAGTAGGGTATCTGGGGAGGATGTGCCCGGCCTATGGGGTGATCGCCTGGTTTATCGGTCGTTCCGGGACGTAGTCGAGGCCGGACGCGGCGTCGGGAAAGAACCACTGCCCGTAGCGGAGGATCGCTCGTAGCGCCCCGCAAGACGGGCGCGCAGCGGCAACGCAAACCCGGGAAATACCTTGACATGGGTTCTGCTTTCCACTAAACTGGTGCCAGGATGTGGGGATAGCGGAAGTGGAGAGAGAGAAGACTCCATTTCTGGGCTGGTCACTCACACGCAAGCAACTTGGCGTTTGGGGAAGCTCGCGGGTTGCGCTGGCTGTTCGGTTTAGAGCTTGCGCAGCCTGACAAAGGGAGGAAGGACGGCTCCGCCTGGGAGCCCGGTGGACCGTGGTGTCCACTGGGCGGCGAAGCCCATGTTGGAGGGAGAGGATTTGGACTCACCCGGTACGGTGGTGGGCAGGCTGCTTGTCGTCCATGAAGACCCCGCCATCAGGAGTCACATCGCCTCGGCCTTGGATGACCTTGGCTTCGAGTTGAGCGAAGCTGCGTCGGTCGCCGAAGCCATGCCCCGGACGCCCCAGGGGGCGGCGTTCGCCGGGGTACTTGTCTCCGCAGCGGCGCTGCGGCAGTCGCGAACTTCCCTGACGGAGGCCCTCCGTGCCCTGTGCACGGCTGCGGGGACGGAGGAAGTCATCGTTCTGTTCGATTCGACCCCCGACCTGGAGTTCGCGCGTCAGAGCATCCGCGCGGGGATCGCCGGATTCGTCAGCGCCGGTGCCGGTGCCGGCGGAGTGGACGTGTTCTCCCTCCGTCGCCAAGTCTTGGCGGCGGCTCAAAAATGTCGGGAGCAGCGAACTCGGCGGAATAGTTTTCATGAGTTGAATGTTTTTGACGAGAGCGGGATCGTCGCCCGGAGCCGGGCGATGACCGACGTGTTGTCGAAAGCGGCCCGGGCGGCACGAATCTCCGACGTGCCGGTGATCATCTATGGCGAGTCCGGTACCGGCAAGCAACTCCTGGCCGAAACCATCCACCGCCTCGACCCGAAACGCTCGGCGCACCGTTTTCTCTCCGTAAATTGCGCGTCCATCAGCGGCACGCTGGCCGACAGCGAGTTGTTCGGACACGTCAAAGGGGCGTTCACCGGCGCCACGGAGGATCGCCAGGGGCACTTCCGGGCGGCCGACGGCGGTACGTTGCTGCTGGATGAGATCGGTGAGCTCGACCCGGCTTTGCAGCCGAAACTGCTTCGGATTCTGCAAGAGGGTGTCGTGCTGCCCGTGGGGTCCGACGAAGAAGTCGCGGCGGACGTGCGCGTGATCGCCGCCACCCATCGGCGCCTGCCGGCCCTGGTGGAGCAAGGCAAGTTCCGCTTGGACCTGTACCAGCGCCTGAATGTCATCGTTCTGGAGATCCCGCCCCTCCGCGAGCGGCCGGAGGATGTCCCGACCTTGGTCCAGTTTTTCCTCAAGAAGTATGCCGGCTACTATTCGACGCCGATCCAAGGCGTCGATCCGCGGGTCTATGAGGCGCTCGCGCGGCACCCCCTGGTGGGTAACGTGCGTGAACTGGAAAACACCGTGCGCCAGATGCTCGCCTTCAAGTCACAGGGCGATCAACTGGACCTGTCCGATCTGGAAGCGATCGGTCACTGCGTGGCTCCGGCAACGGAGGACACGCGGGTGATCACCAACGAGCTCGTGGAAATCGGCTGTCGGCTGCTCCAGCAGGGCCGGTTATCGCTTCCCACGCTCATGGAGCAGTTTGAACGCCGCCTCCTGAGCGAGGCCCTCCAACACTCCACCGGCACGACGGTGGACCTGGCGAAACGCCTCGGGCTGTCGCGCCGGACCTTCTATAACAAACTCCGCAAGTACCGTCTCTGAATTCGGAGCGCGGCGGGCGTCATGGGCGGTTTCCCGCCAGTGCCGCCTGGCACTCGGTAGCGGCGGCTCAGCCTTTTCAATTTTCCATTTCCATCGGCTATCATGCCCGCATGAGCGCGCCGGCCCCGCAGGAGCAGAGTGCATCTATCACGCGCCTGGACCGCTTCGTCCAGGCCTATCCGCACGCCCCGTACGTGCTGCCGTTCTTCACCTTCCTGGTGCTGATGGGCATCGGCAACCAGTTCGGGCATCAGTACCTGCACTACGCCTACGCCGTCCGCATCTTCGGCTCGCTGACCGTGGCGATCATCTTCTGCAAGTACTTCCCGCCCTTGGGCAAGGTGCACTGGGTGCCGGCCATCATTGTCGGGCTGGCGGTGGCCTTTGGCTGGGTCGAGGGGCATCACTGGTTTCGTGCCCAAACTTGGTACTACCAGCCGCTCGCGGACGCCGCACCGCAGGACTACTACGACCCGCGCAAGTACCTCGGCGAAGGATGGGGCTTAAGACTCTTTCTAGTCGTTCGCATCTTGGGCGCCGCCACTGTCGTACCCCTCGTGGAGGAAATCTTCTGGCGGGCCTTTATTCTGCGGGCCTTGATCGACTGGCAAGACTTCGAGAGCGTTCCGCTGGCCAAGTTCACCTGGGTCTCGTTCATCATCTGCTCGCTCATGTCCGCCCTCGAGCACCCCCAGTGGGGCGTGGGCATCCTGTGCTGGGTGGTCTACAACCTGCTGTTCTACTGGAAAAAGAGCCTGATGTGCCTGATGGTGGCCCACGGCGTTACCAACCTGGCCCTTTACGTGTATGTATTCATCGAGCGCGATTGGGTGTTCTGGTCGTAGGGTCTGCTGGGCGGACCGGATTATCACGGTGGGGGACCGATCTGTTTCACGGCCCTGCGGTGCTGGCCGGGTGGCATGGCTTCCCGCGAGCCACGGGCGGTGGCTTGCGGGTAGCCATGTTTGAACCTGACGGTCGCGGTTCGGTTTTCAAATCCGCCATCGTCGCTACTCATGCCGCAGCGCGTCGATGGGGTGCAGGATGGCGGCTTTGAAGGCCGGGATGATCCCGAAGAGGATGCCCACGCCGGCGGAGAAGCCCAAGGCCAGCGCCACCGCCCACAACGGCACCGAGACCTTGACCATGCTCGGGTGCAGCGAGGCCACGTGCCCCAGGCCGTAGCCCAACACAATGCCGATTGCTCCGCCCACGGTGGCCAGCACCATCGCCTCGGTCAGGAACTGCAACATGATGTCGCGGCGACGGGCCCCCACGCTCTTGCGCAGGCCGATCTCGCGCGTCCGCTCCGTCACCGAGACCAGCATCACGTTCATGATCCCGATCCCGCCCACCAGCAGCGAGATGCCCACCACGCCGCCCAGCGCGCTGGTGGCGTAGGTCTTGATGTTGTTCATAAACTTGAGGAACTGGTCCTGGGTCTCGATGCCGAAATCGTTGGGTTGGCCGGGCTTGAGCTCGTGCCGGCTGCGCAACACGCGGGTCACCTCCGCGACGGCCTCGGGGACCGCTTTCTCGTCGACGGCCTCGGTCAAAATGATGACGAAGTCCTTGAGGTTCGGGTACATCTTCACCCCGGTGGTGTGGGGGATGAGCACGACCTTGTCCTGGCTCTCGCCGGCGAAGCTGCCTTTCTTCTCGATCAGGCCCACCACCCGGAAACGCTGTCCGTCGATGAGCACGTACTCGCCGACGACGGTCTCGTCGCACTTCAACTTGTCGAGCAGGTCGCGGCCCAGGCAGCAGACCTGGGCGGCGTGCTCGATGTCGATGGGGCTGAAGAAGCGGCCCACGTCGACGTAAAAGTTGCGGACCGCTTGAAACTCCGCCCCCACTCCGTAGCTGCGGATGTCCTTGGTCGACTCCCGGCCGTATTCGACGGTGCAGTTTGCAAAGACCACCGGAGTGATGCGGCCCAGCTTGGTGCACTGCTCCCCCACGGCGTTGAGGTCCGCCAGGGTGAGGACCACCCGGCCCATGCCCATGACGTCCGCCCCGGCCGGACGCTGGGGATAGACCCACAGTGTGTTGGTGCCGATGCCCTTGAGAAAATCGGTCACGTAGTTGCCGAAGCCCTGCACGACCGATACCACCGTGATGGTGGAGGTCACGGCGATGATGATCCCCAGCACGGTCAGCATGGAGCGGATTTTGTTGCCCCAGATCTGCACCAGCGCCGTCACCGCATTCTCGGCCATGGTCTCGACGGACCGGTAGATCAACCGCCCGAACCGCCAGGGGGCCAGCACCACCCTGCGCCACACGGTCCCTAGCCAGTGAGAACGCGCGGGGTTCATGGGAGACCTCCGCCACTAGTGTAGTTGGTCAGAATTGATGCATCTTTTATGGTCCGAACCGCGACCGTCAGGGAGCGGAGTTCATGGTGTCCGGGCGTGCCGCTCCCTGACGGTCGCGGTTCGGATAAGATGCGATCAGCGTGACTAACT
>JBGPAW010000072.1:0-12193 GCA_041480905.1 Phycisphaerae bacterium | reverse complement strand
TGGCGCGCGCTCGGCAGCACAGGCGATTCGCCGGCCACCGTTCTTCGCATCCAACGCCGCCCGATCCCGCTACCGGACGCGTGGGTAGCTCCGGCGGCCCCGCGAGCCACCCTCCGTGTGGCCACCGCCGAACGCGTCGTCCCAGCCGACCAACTCGTCGCCGGGCCGCCCCAGGTCTAGTGTAGTGTCTCAGTGAAACCGCGGTTTATCCGAACCGCGACCGTAAGGGAGCGGTGTAACTTGGTGGCATGCTGGACCGCTCCCTCACGGTCGCGGCTCGGCGAAGAATACAGTGCGTCCATGATGAGGCACTACACTAACTACCCCGCTTGCCCGTGATCGACTTGCCGGAGCAACGGTACGAGCGGCTGACGCTATTTGTGATTTGTTCTTGGAGGTTCTCCTCCCATCCTGGACACACCCCTTCTCGGGTTTCCGTTCGGTTTTCGCTGGTATCGGCCTCGCTGATTTGCTACACTGGGAGTCAATCATCAGCTCTCATTCGCAGGAGGCAGGGACATGGCGACTTTCAAGACCATTCTTGGCGTTGTCGCGCTGACGAGCGGATTGTCGTTGGCCAAAGTGGCCACAGTAGGGCAGGTCATCGACCTGCCTGCGGCGGGTGCCCCATCCCCTCTGGGGGTGGGGGACGGATTCAGCCGGGTAGGGCGGGTCATCGACCTGCCTGCACCATTGGGGGCCACAGAGGTCACCGAGGACACAGAGTTTGGTGGGGAGGTCGTCGACCTGTTGGCGGCCCCATCCCTTCCGGGGGTGGGGGACGGCCCCAGCCCGGTGGATGGGGCGGCCGGCTCCCGCGCCATCTGGTACGTGGACGACGATGCACCTCCGGGTGGTGACGGGGCGAGTTGGGACGCCGCTTTCAAGTACCTGCAGGACGCGCTGGCCGTGCGGTACGCCGTTGACGTGTGGGCGCACGCGCGTTATGCACCTGACATGCCGCGGAAAGCATCCCAGCCGAAAGCCGCTTCGCCCGCCGCCATTCCGGCCGGGCGACCGTCCGCCCTGGTGGATACGCGCATCATTTACTGCGGCGACTGCCTCGACCAGCTTCCCAAGCTCCCCGACGGCTGCGTGGACCTGATCTACATCGACCCGCCGTTCAACAGCAACCGCAACTACGAGGTCTTCTGGGGCGAGCGATCAGAGCCCCGAGCGCAAGCGAGCGGGTTTCCTGCCCGCTTCGAGGACCGCCACGCCTCGACGGCGGCCTACATCGACTACATGCGCCCGCGCTGCGTCGAGCTGGCCCGCGTGAATCAGAGCCGGAACGCCATGTATGATCGGGAATTCTGAGGATCAATGCATGCACACGCAACCAGGCAAAATCGGACACGCACAACGCTCCTTTCTCGCTCCTGACGTCGCCTCCGAATTCAGTGACGCTGCGGAGGTCGTCATCGCGCCGGGCGACTGCTTGGACACGCTCACGGGGCTCCCACGCTCGTCCATGCAGCTCGTCATCACATCGCCGCCCTACAACATCGGAAAGGCCTACGAACGCGCCACCGAGCTTGACACGTACCTTGAGGCGCTAAGCCCAATCGTCGATCAACTCGTGCGGGTCCTTTCGGCCAGGGGCTCCCTCTGCTGGCAGGTGGGGAACTTCGTGGACGACGCGGAGGTCTTCCCCCTAGATATCTTCTATTATCCATTCTTCAAGCGGCACGGGCTCAAATTGCGCAACCGCGTCATCTGGCACTTCGCGCACGGGTTGCACGCGAGCCGGCGGCTGTCGGGGCGCTACGAAGTGCTGCTATGGTTCACGAAGGGCGACACGTACACCTTAAACCTGGACAGCGTGCGCGTGCCATCGAAATACCCGGGCCGCGTCGCAGCATAAGCGCGGTACTGACGGGCCGAGCTACGAATGGCCAATATCCACAAGGGACAGCTTCTCCAAACGCTTCGCGACCGATTCGGTGAGCTACGCCGACTTGCCGGTAGCCAGTCGTTGTTCGTGGTCGGCGACGACGCGGCGATTGTCTACTTCCGCTACTCGAAGGTACACGACCGCGGACGCACGTTCTTCGGCCTGCGCGATGTCGATCTCAGACAACTGGAAGGCCGCAACGCATTTCTGTGCTTGCTGCTTGACGACGGAAGCCCTCCGATCTTCATCCCGTACGCGGACTTCGAGGAGGTCTTCCACTCGGCGGAGCCGGCCGCTGACGGCCAGTACAAGGTCCAGCTCATTTCGCAGGAGGATTCGCGGCAGCTTTACATCGCGCGAAAGGGCCGCTTCAACGTGGAGGGGTACGTCGGCATCGGCCCCCTTGAGCGGAGCATTGATGCCGGCAGACTCCGGCCGCCATGCATGCTTTCTCATTCGCAAGTGCAGACGCTACTCGGCGGCGTCGGGCATCTGAAAGGCTTCGACGTGTGGGTTCCCGACCACGACGTTGCGACGCTCGACTGGTCGATGACAAGCCGTTTCGGCCTCGCAATTCGCATACCGCCCGGCTTCGAGGACGTGGCTCCTATCCTGTCTGAGGTTGACGTCGTATGGAGTTCGGCCGCAACCAACAGGATCGAGGGGTTGTTCGAGGTCGAACATTCAACGCCGGTTTACTCCGGGTTGCTGCGGTTCAACGATCTGTTGCTGACGAATCCGGCGCTCTCGCGGTTCCATGTCGTGTCAAACGACGTGCGACGCGCGGTGTTTTCGCGTCAGGCGTCGCGTCCGACGTTCAGGAGAAGCGGGCTGTCGGAGCTGGTGAGTTTCCTTGAATACGTGAATGTCTTCGACTGGCATTCTCGCCTTGTGAAGGGAGCGACTGATGGCCACGCCGCATGAGTTGCCACGCGTCGTGTATATCGTTGTAGAGGTGATGTCCGGAATCGCGGCAGGCGCGGCGTGTTTTCGGCGCGCGGCTGACGCAGCGTCGCATGCTGCGACGCTGCGCAGAGCTGTCAGCCCGAACGACGACGACGTACAGGTCTTTGAATGCGTTGTCATCGACGACCGGGCGGCCGCGTGACACCTTGCCGGACGCCGCGCTCGGACCGACGCTAATCGTGCCAGCAAGCTTGGCGTCGAGGTTCAGTTCGGCAAGTGTGCTTTCATGGTGTACAACGTCTGCGCGAAGACGACCATCTTTCGGAACATCGGCCACATTGACTGCGGCGTGGAGATCGTCCCCGTCAAAGCCTTTGCCGACGAGATGTCATCCGGCGTGTCGTACTTCGAGCAGTTCGTTTGGGATCTCGAGGCGCGAGGCGTGGCGGACATCGACATTCCCGTCCTGATCCTCGGGATCGACGGGTAGTTGGCGGCCTATACCTTTCCCGGTCTCCGTAGGTGAAGAACTGGGCCGTCATTGCGCTGCGCGGCATCCCGAACAAGGCGCAGGTCGGCGACATGGGCATCGACGGTCGCATCTTTCCGGTCGCGGCGACGCCCAAGAAACGCGGCGCGCCCACCGGCGAGTTAGAGTTCATGGACCACTGGTACCCGATTCAGGTCAAGCAGAAGGACCGCGTCGGCCGGCCCGACATCGACTCGTTCGAGGCGGTCATGGTGCGCGAGGATCGGACCAAGGGCTTTTTCGTGGCGTTCGATTACTCCGACGATGCCCTCACCGTGCCCTCTCCCATCGGGAGAGGCCGGGTCGGCGGGATTCGCACGTTCCCCGCCGCGAGCTGCCGGACCGGGCAGGGGCCGAGTATCCGCCGCACGTCCACCGCCAAAGTTGTTTCACGTGAAACAGCCTACGGCACACGGATTTTTTTGTCGGCGGAACGGGATGGGCACGCGACCGTGAGCCGGTTTGCATCTTCGGGTCCACCACCTCCCAAGGAGGTGGGCCACCCGGCCGGCGGAACGGGATGAGGCACCCAGGGGCGAGCTGCGCTTCGTGCCGTAGGCACGAGGTGACAATAGCCCAGCGATTTATCGCTGGGATCCCGCATGGAGGGCCTTCCCCTTCGCTCCGTGGAGGGCGGCTTGGAGCCGCCCTCCACGGAGCGAAGGGGAAAACCAGAATCCCTCGTGACCCAGCGTTAAAACGTTGGGCTACTATCGGTTGTCCCTACGGGACAGTCCCCCAGCAGACGAGGCGCTCGCGGCACGCCGCGGTTTCGGATGAGCGTTTCCGCCCGCTCGCACCCGGCCTGCAGGGTGTGAGCGCGGCGGAATGTCCTGCGGAAGCGAAGTTTCCTCGCCACCCACAAGGGGTGACGCTACACCAGCGCCGCCCACAAGGGGCGACGCTCCATAAGCTTCTCACACAGGCCCTAATGGCCGGGAGCGACCGAACGTCAAGCGTCCCGGCGGCGGACGCCTTTGGTTTGTTCGGCGAACTTGACGGCCTCCTCGTAGAGAGCGTCGAGCATCTCGGCCTCGGTCACCGTGCGAACCTGTTCGCCTTGGACGTAGATGATCCCCCGGCCTTTGCCGGCGAAGACGGCGACGTCGGCGCCCTCGGCCTCGCCGGGGCCGTTGACCACGCAACCCATGACCGCCACCTTGACCGGGGCCTTGATCGCGGCCAGCTTCTGCCGCACCTGTGTCACCAGCTTGACCAGGTCGATCTCGATGCGGCCGCAGGTCGGGCACGCGATCAACTCCGGTTCGTCGCGGTCCCGCAGGCCCAGGGAGCACAGCAACTCCTTGGCGTCGGTGACTTCGTCAGCCGTCTCGGCGGCGTAGGAAATGCGCAGGGTGTCGCCGATGCCGTCGGCCAGCAAAGCCGAGAGGGCGGCGATCGAGCGGATGCGACCGGTCTCGGGCGGGCCGGCATGGGTGACCCCCAGGTGCAGCGGATAATCGAACCGCTCCGCGATGGCCCGGTACACGTCGATGACCAGCCGCGCGTCGATGCTTTTGGCGCTGAGCACGACGTCGGCGAAGTCGTTCTCGTCGAAGATGCGCAGGTAGTCTTCGAGCTTGCGGACCATCAGGTCGACCAGATGGTGCTGATCTTCGGCGAGCAGGGCCTTTTCGCCGGCGCGGATGCTCTTGTTCCGGCGTTCGACGATGCTGCCCTCGTTGACTCCGACACGGATGGGGATGCGGCGCTCGCGGCAGGCGGTAATCACCCGGTCCACCTGCTTGCGGTCGGCGATGTTACCGGGGTTAAGGCGGATTTTGTGGACGCCGGACTCGACGGCCTCCAAGGCCCGTTGGTAATGAAAGTGAACGTCGGCGATGATGGGCACGGGCGACTGACGCAGGATTTCGGGGAGGGCGGCGGTGTCCCGTTGGGTCGGTACGGCCACGCGCACCAGATCGCACCCGGCCGCGGCAAACGCGCGGATTTGAGCGACGGTCTTATCCACCTCAGAGGTGGCGGTGCTGGTCATGGATTGGATGCTGATCGGAGCCCCTCCGCCGATGGGCACCGGGCCCACCATGACTTGTCGAGTTGGACGGCGCGGTCTCATGTGGTCTCACCATGCCAGGCCCGCCAGAAATTGCGGGCGCCGAACAACAGCGCGGCTCCGATGGCGGTGTAGAGCAGTCCGACCAAGTGCCGAGGCAACAGGCCGCCGCGGAGCAATCGCCCCGTCCCGGCCATGAGAACCACAACGGCCCACGTCTTGAGGGACAAGAAGCCGCCGATGCACCGTCCATCGCCGCGGACCTGGATGCGCTCGACGATGCGCCCCGCCGCCCGATCCAGGACCAGTCGGGCTTTGACCGCCCCGACGGCGGCCGCCGCGACGACCTGCAGAACGGCGTAGGAGGTAGCGCTCCGCAGCACCCACCGGCTGCCGAAGTAGAAAAGGAGCGCCCCCACCACGGTCCACATCACGGCAGCCAGGAGCAGTTGCGTACGCCGCGAAACCGCCGGCTTGAGCCTTTCCACCCAATAGTTCACCGCGTTCCCCCGATGCCGTCGAATCGGAACAGGACCGAATCACCGCCCGACCGACCATGATCATACGCGGTAAGGCTCATGGTTTCTAATTCAAAGAATTAAAGGGCCTGTGGAGCCGGCTTTCCAGCCTGTCCTGACCGGCTGGAAAGCCGGTCCCACAATCTTACGGCGGGGTGGCATGCCCAAGTCCCCGCCTGTGGCGGGGGCGCGGGCATGTTGCGTCGTTCCGCCGTGATGACACTAGGTCGCGCTGAACACATCCAGAACCATTCGTCGCACCGTCGTACCTCGCTGCACGCGACATGGCCGCGCCTGTCCCGATGAATCGGGACAGACTTGGCTATGCCACCCACCGGCACTGTTGCGTGACCGTCCCCGCGGCACATTTTTCTTTTTTTCTTGCGCTGTTTCACGTGAAACAACTTTGGCGCCGGGGCGGCGGAGCAACAGGAATCAGCCGGAACAGCCTTGGCGCCCTCGAAAACGGCGTTCGGTCGATCAGTCGTGCCGCTGCGACCGCCTGCGAGCGCGCGGAGTCCCTGCGCATAGTACTTGGCGCGTGATCGGGAAGAAAAGTCCAAAAGTCCAAAAGTCGAAATCCGAAATCCGAGACGGTCCGCAGATTTCGCAGATGACGCAGATGGAGGAGAAAAGCCGCAACGTGGAAACGTCGAGCGTGAAAGGTGGGCGATGCGCACTTTACAAACGGGGCTGAAATAGCAGGCCTTTTCAGGGCCACGGCGTGCGTCTGCGCCCCCGAAGGTTTCAGGAACGTGGAAATAGGTGACTGTCCCTGATTGATCCTGATTGATCCTACAAACTGGGAAATAGGTGACTGTCCCTGATTGATCTGATTGATCTGATTGATCACGGTTCAGAAGGAGGCGGCTTGCCCGCTGGAGGGGGTGCGGCTGGCGTCAGACGAGTGTGCGCGCCGATTTTTGATTCGAGCAATTCGATGATGTCGGTCAGTTCCACGCGCGGGCTGGCTTGAAGGCCCAAGCATGTTGCGATTCCGCTTGAATCCGTGCTCAATCGCTCGCCCAAATCCAGCCGTAGCGATCCGTTCGCTTCAGTGAGCTTATATGCGTGGATGTGCATCGAATCGCCAATGCGGGCCTGTTGCAGGTGGTCGAATGAAAACTGCGCTTTCATGTACGCGAGCAATCGGTCTTGAAGCACCAGCACAAGGTGTTTACTGATGTGCTCGAATGTCTCAATCTTGTGATGGAGTTGCACGAGGATCGTCTTGGCAGTCATCTTCCAATTCATGCCAAATCCCTTGCCGGAATCCACATCCGCGAGTCGAACCGTCACCCCATGAGACTGCAAGAATCGCTGCCGTTCCGGCCACAGCGTTCCCGTTGTATCAAGCGTTTGCAGCTCGATGCCAACGAAGTCCTTCACACGATTGTTGCGGGCCGACACGAGGACGTAGTCGATGCTGCCGCCCGGAATCGAGATTTCTGATACGACATGGAATTCGTTCCCCGGTTCGTGCAAAGTCAGCAAGTGTACGCAGTCGGTGAAGATTTGCTGCCGTTCAAGCAGGCGAAACGGACATATGAGGACGCCCTGCCCTTCCTTTCCATACCCCACAGTGCAAGTGCCGATGGAGATGTCGGGCTCGCTCTTTCGGTTCTTCAGGCACTTTCGGTCAAGGTAGGGACAATGCTGGTCCCGCGCCACAGATGCCCAATCGATCTTTGCTCGGGTTGTCGGCAGCCCGAAGAGTTCGAGGACCTTGTTGTTCATAAGAGGAAGTTGCACCTTTCCGCGGCGGCTGCCACGTAGTCCGCGGAGAGGTCAATACCAACCGACTTCCGTCCCAGATTGAAGGCTACGAGATTTGTTGTTCCGGTCCCGCAAAAAGGATCTAGGACGACTCCGGTTGTGGGACATGTGGCCAAGATCGGAATCTTGCAGAGGTCTTGGGGGTATGGGGCGTAATGCTCGTCGCTACGTTGCGTGTCTTCCGGAAGGATGTCCCAAACGTCGCTTGGCTTGCTCCCATTCGGATCGTATCGCAGAAAGTAAAACCCTCTCTCGGCAACCTCGCGTGCGCGACCGGAGACTTGGGCAGAGTCCGAATGGGTCGTTCGTTGCTGCCCACGGATGATCATCCGAAAATCCGCTAATCGCCCCTCGCGAACCTCCGTGAGCATTTCCTCTAAACCGCGATATGCCGCCTGCTTCTCAGCTTCACTTAATGCGCTCGAAAGTTCGATTTGGCGTTTGTAGCGAATCCCGCTGACGCCAGTCGCTGACACGATCGCCCCATTCACGACGCGCGCCTGTTTGGGCGTTGAACGAATCGCGTCCACGTCGTAGTAGTATCCCTTCGCCGACTTTACAAAGTGGAAAACTACTTCATGCACGTTGCGGAGCTTATCCCGAGCGTTATCCGGGCCGCCCTTGACTTTATTCCATATCACGCTGTTACGGAGCGTCCACCCCCCCGTATCGCTGAGGGAAAAAGCGACCCGCCACGGTATGCCCAAGAGCGCTTTGCTCTGGTACGAGTCGCCGATGTTCAGCCAAAACGATCCCGTCTTTTTGAGAACCCGATAGACTTGGGCACAGATTGCCGCGAGGTTGCGAACGTAATCTCGGTGGTCTGCTTCCAAGCCGACCCCCGCGCCCGCATACTGGCGATGCCCCCAGTACGGCGGACTCGTCATACAGCAATCAATGGAGTCGGAAGAAAAATCTCGAAGGACTTCGAGAGCGTCACCGCAGATGAACAGTGGACTCGTTCGCGATCCCTGAACGTAGGCGGAGAAGTCCTTCACACTTTCACCATTGCGGGTCAAACTTTGCAGCATCAGCATGATCAGATGTTTCCATCGCTCATTCTACCAAGGTGACGCCAGCCGAGCAAATTCGAGCGCGAGCCCCTTGCTACGCCCCAATCGTCGCCGTCGCCGTTTCGCTCCACGGCCCCTTTTCGCCGGTCGGGTTCACCCATCGTAGCATATAGTTCGCGTTCTTGCCGCCCTCGCTGCCGGCGTACTGGCGCGTGTAGGGGCTGCGCGTATCGACGGCCAGAAACGTCAACTCGCCGGGATCGACCGGCGGCGCGACGCGCCGTCCGCTGGATGCCGTTGTTATCCGGTCATCACTTTCCTGCTGCCTTTGCCGCCTCTTCGATCCACTTTCCAAGAGATTCGTGGTCGGCGTACTTGTAGGCCTTGTATCCACCTGCTGCGATTTTGGAAGGTATCGCTCCCTCAGGATCCGTATTTCCATCCTTGTCTTTGAGATGCTGTATCCGAACGGCGACGATTCCGTTCCCGCGAGCGATTGACTGATCGATCTCGTAGTTGATGTACGTCCGGCCGGCGGTCTTCGAACCGACACACACAACCGTGACGGATGTATTCTCGAGACCCTTGTTGATGAGCGCCTTGATCGCCGCGTCGCCTTTCTTCTTGGCTTCCTCCCAGATGGAGGCGTCTTGGAAGCCAGCGGCAGCACAGCCGGTGACGTTCGGAATGTTGCGTATCTGGTTCACCCGCCAGATGTCGCGTTGGTAGTGAAAGCTGAAAAATACACGGCGTGCCATTGTTTACGACTCCTTTGTACAGTGATTCACGAGAACGATTGTAACGACAACCACGGTAGCCACGACGACCCCGTGAAGCGCCAGCACGGTCTTTGAGAACGCGGTTCGGATCAGGCCCGGCACGTCCGCCGCGTACTTCGCGGTGCTCATGCAGTAGGGCTCGTTTTCCAGTTCACCACGGCGAACCGCATCGTGCAGCTTGCGGAAAAGCCGCTCCTGTTGGAGGTAGTAGGCGTCAAGCCACCAGAACGACAGCGACGGCAAGAGCCCGATCGCCGCATAGCACCAGTTGCCCCCGGTCGCGGCGAGCGCGAACAGCCCGGCAACCAGCATGACCGACCACCCTTTGAGAAGAAACGAGTTCCCGGCCATCCGGTTAATGACGCCCTGAACCAACTCGATGTGCTTCGTCAGCTTCTCATCACGGTCCATAGGTCACCAACGAACGTTTGCTGCTCGGCCGCCTTACGCCCCGATCGTCGCCGTGGCCGTCTCGCTCCACCCTCGACTCGCCGCCAGGGACTCGCCGCCAGCGCCGCCAGGAGGGGGCGATGCGCCGGTGTGGATCCTACCGATGGCGGCGCGTCAAGGCAACCGCCGATGACAGAGGTGTCGACGTAGACCCGGGGCTTCTTCATAACCGGTCTCCATCACTGAGCCGTAGCTTCTCCGAATCTGGTCCCTTCTCGCCGCAAGCGACGCGAAGATAATCGCGCCTGGATGTGGCCGCAACGCCGATGCTCCCTGACCCCGCTCCAGCGAGACGAATGGTTCCCAGCGGCTCGGCTCATGGGTATATTACGCCCGTCGCCGGGCCGATCAGGCCGGTTCGAGGAGACAACATGGCGTTTCAGAAGGTCGAGACCAAGGTCGATTTCCCCGCCCTGGAGCGGACCGTCCTGAAGCTCTGGGACCGCACCCGGGCGTTCGACAAGCTCCGCGCCAAGAATCGCGGCAAGCCCAAGTGGTCGTTCCTCGACGGACCCATCACCGCGAACAATCCCATGGGCGTCCACCACGCCTGGGGCCGGACTTACAAGGACGTGTTCCAACGCTACTTCGCCGCCACCGGCCACGACCAGCGCTATCAGAACGGCTTCGACTGCCAGGGCCTGTGGATCGAGATCGAGGTGGAGCGCGAGCACGGCTTCTGCACCAAGAACGACATCGAAAGCTACGGCTTGGACCGCTTCACCGAGGAATGCAAGGCCCGCGTACGAAAGTACTCGGCGGTGCAGACCGAGCAGTCCCAGCGCCTCGGCTACTGGATGGACTGGGACGACTCGTACTACACGATGTCCGACGAGAACAATTACACGATCTGGGCCTTCTTGAAGAAATGCCATGACCTGGGCTACCTCTACAAAGGCACGGACGTGATGCCCTGGTCCGGGCGGGCCGGCTGTGCGTACTCGCACATGGAGATCGCCGAAGGCCGCAAGCTGGTCACCCACCCCTCGGTCTTCGTGCGTTTCCCCATCCGCGGCCGCAAGAACGAGTATCTCCTGATCTGGACCACGACGCCCTGGACGCTCACCTCCAACACGGGGGCGGCGGTGAGCGGCGAGTTGGAGTACGTCAAGCTGCGGGCCAAAAAAGACGGCGCCTTGTACTATTTCGCCGCCGAGAACCTCAAGTACCCGCGGCTCGAAGCGCAGTTTAAGGAAGGTTTCGGGTCGCAGCCCTGGCCCAAGGGCCTCCCCAAGCTCAAGACCATCCACCAGATTCTCCAGGAGCAGGGCGGCTACGAGATCGAAGGCACTCTCTGGGGCGGCGACCTGGTCGGCTGGACCTACGACGGGCCCTTCGACGAACTACCCGCCCAACAGCGTCGCGGCGGTTATGCCCAGCCGTTCGATCTGATTCCGCCGGAGCAACACGATTGGCCGAGCGGCAAAGACGGTCATCGGGTGTTCGATCCGGGCAAGGACCACAAGGGCGAACCTTACGTCGTCGCCGGCGAGGGCACCGGCATCGTCCATTCCGCGCCCGGATGCGGCGACGTGGACCATGACTGGGGCCAACATTTCCGCCTGGTGGCCATCGCCCCGTTGGACGCGGAGGGACGTTTCGTCGAAGGTTTCGGCAGGTTTACCGGTCTGCGGGCCTCGGATCGTTCCACGGCTGACGCCATCATCGCCGACCTGAAGGAGAAAGGTCTGCTCCTGGCGGTGGAGGAGTACCCTCACATCTACCCCCACTGCTGGCGCACTGGCGACGAGCTGGTTTTTCGCCTGGTAGACGAGTGGTACATCTCCATGGCCTGGCGCGAGGAGATCAAGGCGATGGCCCAGCGGGTCAAGTGGCTGCCGCAGGCGATGCGCGGCCTGGAACGCGAGCTCGACTGGCTCACCACCATGAAGGACTGGATGATCTCCAAGAAGCGCTACTGGGGGCTGGCCCTGCCCATCTGGGAATGTCCCGCCTGCGAGCACTTCGACGTGATCGGCAGCCACGGGGAATTAAAGGAGCGGGCCGTCGAAGGCTGGGACCGGTTCCACGGACACTCCCCTCATCGACCTTACGTGGATTGGGTCAAGATTGCCTGCTCCAAGTGCGGCGAGAAAACCGCACGCGTGCCGGACGTGGGTAATCCCTGGCTCGACGCGGGCATCGTCGCCTACTCCACCACCCGCTACAACACTGACCGCGGTTACTGGGAGCAATGGATCCCGGCGGACCTGATCACCGAGTGCTTCCCCGGTCAGTTCCGCAACTGGTTCTACTCCGTCCTGGCCATGAGCACGATGATGGAGTTGGGCAAGGAGCACAAACGCCCGCCGTT
>JBGPAW010000071.1:0-12284 GCA_041480905.1 Phycisphaerae bacterium | reverse complement strand
TTGTGCTGATCGCCGGCGGCATCATCCTCACGGTGTCAGCCATCATTAAGGTGGGCGGTCTCGAGGCCCTGGGAGCGGGGGTGGAGGCCGAGTTCTTCAATCTGTGGAAAGACGTCCACCACCCCGAATTCCCCTGGACCGGCATTCTCTTTGGAGCCCCGATCCTGGGCATCTGGTACTGGTGTACGGACCAGATGATCGTCCAGCGGACCCTGGCCGCCCGCAACCTCGACGAAGCCCGGCGCGGCACGATCTTCGCCGGCTTCTTGAAGCTCCTCCCGGTGTTCATCCTGGTTCTTCCCGGTGTGGCCGGCAGGATCCTCTGTCCCAACGCCGTGCCCGACGACATGTACGCTACGCTGGTCAACAACCTGCTGCCCTCGGGGGTGAAGGGGCTGGTCATCGCTGCCCTGTTGGCGGCCCTGATGAGTTCTCTCTCCGCCTATCGCCGCCGTGTTTCTGGTCGGGGTGTTGTGGCGGCGGGCCAACGGCCCCGCCGCCCTGACGGCGCTATGCGGCGGGTTTGTCCTGGGCGCGGGTGCGCTTCGTTTCCGAACTGGGCGTAAAATCGGGCCATATCACCTGGGGACCCCTGGTGCAGTTAGCCCGCATCAATTTCCTGCATTTCGCCATCGTTTTGTTCGTGGTGTCGCTGTTGCTTCTGGCGGTAGTCAGCCTGCTCTCCGCCCGACTGACGGAACGGAACCTGAGCATCTTCGTGAGTTCGGCTGGGGTTTCGCCTGAGGCGATCACCTCGCCCGGGCGACGCAGAGCGAACGTAGGCCTCAGTCCGGTGCTGGCCGCCATCGTCCTGGCTCTATGGGCCTGCTTCAGCCCGTGGGTGTTCGGGGGCGCCTCGTGAGAGGGCCTGAGATCATCGCCTAACCCGTTCTGGTGCGTCGAGCGGATAGACAACTCCCTCCGTGCATGGTATCGGGAATCTACCCTAATTTTGCTTCACTGAAGTTGACCTGTTTACCGCAGTTTACACAGACATACATCTGAAGGCTCTGGCGCGGTGAATTGGGCAAGTTCTTGCCCCCTTCGCGCGATTCCGCCGCCGCGCTGAAAATGTTTCTTTGACTTTATCGGACGATGTTGTACCTTAATCGTTAGCGGGAGTGTCGGAAAAGGCTGTGACGACCAACTAGGGAACGTGGCGTACAGTGCTACTGTACGCGCAAGTCGGCTGTTCGGATCCGAAGGCGTGGGCCGAAGAGCCGCGGTGTTGTTGACATTGAGCGTTTTACGTGGTCGTGGGGCGCTTCCGGACGATGCACCCCCAAACTCTCCTATTCGTCCGGAGTGATCAGCCCCGGGCAGACAGGTTGGGTTTTTCGTTTGGCGGCGTAGGGGGCGCCGTTCGAGGAGGCAGGATCGTGCAGCCGTACGTGTGGATGGATTTGGGATTCATTGATGACTTTATCGATTGGCTCGAAGGCCTGGTGGGGATTGAAGTTCTCGGATCCGAAAGCTAGGAGAATCACTCGTGGTCAACTATCCCTTGTCTCCCGCGGAGTTGAAGGTGGTGAGTTGGACGGGGCGAGTGATCACCACTTTGGCTATGATCACCATCGCTCTGCTTGGTACCATCGCCTTCGCTACGCTATGAAGTTGCTGGTCGATCCACGGGGATGACCGCTGCGCTTCTGCCTGCGAAAAGGAGAGGGGCGATTTATCTGTTTGCCGGTAGGCGGTAGCGGTTACGCGTGAATTCGATGGCGAACGACGCGGCCAACGCTAGGCAGATGGCCGTGCCGAGCATGGCGGCGTGTACCGCGACGCGACTGCGGCTCAAAATGAGCGCGGCAGTGCAGCTCAAAGATCCTACCGAGAGCAACACCAGCGTACCGGTCCGAACGCTGGAAGAAGAGGTGAACCAGGTGCGGACGGCCACCTTCGGGGGAAGGAGGCAGGCAAGAAAAGCGGCCAAAACCACGCCGACGAAAGTAAGCCCCGCCAGCACGGCGGAGGCCGGCCCGCCCGCGGTCAGCGAGCGGTTGGCGAGTAGGCTGCGCAGGGCATCGGCGTGTGGATAACAACCGGGAACATCGTCGAGCACTTCTGTGCCGTAGCGCACGCGGTGTCGGTCCATCCCCCGCCGTAGATCGCCGAAGAGAACGATTTTTCCCCCCACCCAACCCGCCAGTTCCGCATCGCTCGCGGTGAGCAGTCGCTCGTAGGGGATCGTACGCTGCTCCCAGTGGTCCGGGCGCTCCAAGTCGCAGGCCTTGCACAGCAGGACGTCGCCGGGGAGCGTCCCAGGGTCTCCCGCCCCAGCCGGAACAAAGATCGTGAGTTCCAAGCGGTCCACCCCCGGACACTCTCCCTCCGCGGTGCGGGGACGGTAGGTCAGCCATAGCACCAGATCGGCATCGCGCCGGTCCAGGACAAGGTGGGTATTGGAAGGAGGCTGCCACTCGAGGGTCATCTTGCAGTCGGGATGGAGCATGGCGGCGAACGCGGCGAGGGCGAGGGAGGGATGATTCTCGTTTCCACGATGCAGGGCAATCACCAATTCTCCCTCCCGCCTCACTAGGTCGCGGCTCAAGATAATCCCAGCGTGGACGATGTCGGCGAGGGGCTCGGATAACTGGGGACTCAGCGCCGGTAGTCCGTTAGAGTCGAGTTGCCGAACCGCTAATACTACCGGGACCCCGACCCCGTGAAGCGCTTGGACCCCGCGAACAAACGCCACATCCTCCGGCTGCGGCGTGGGAAAGTAGAAATCCCACAACACCGCCCGCGGATGCGCCCGGGCCAGCCGCTCCATCACGTATCCGTAGACCGCCCGCCAACTCTTAAGATTGTTCATCACCCGGGGGATTCCCATGCGGTGGGCCAGTTCCGGTACGAGGCGCAATGATTCGTCCGAGATGCCCACGATCACGATTCCGGCGTCGCCGGGTCCTCCCGGCGCCGCCAGAGCCCGCCGGGTGGTTTCTCCGTAGTCCGTGCCCGTGACCCGCCAGCGGACGCCGAAGGCCACGGAGACGATGAACAAAAAAAGCAGCACGGCGCCCACGGTGGAGGCCCACAAGCCGGTGCGCCAATGGGCCGCCAAGCCCACGGCGATGCGCTGAAGTCGGTACCCCCAGGGCAGGCGTCTGGTGCGGATCGTCTGCCGGGACAGACAGCGCCCCAGATCGTCAGCGAGGGCGGTCGCCGAAGTGATGCGGCGCTGTGGGTCATGCGCCAGGCAGCGCGAGATCAAAGTGGTCAGCGCCTCGGCGTATTGCGGCGCGACGATCCGCGGGGGTCTGGGCATCTCCGTTTGGATGCGGTGCAGCAGGGCATCGTGACCGCTGAGGTCGCCGATCGGATCCAGGTCATAAGGGTAGCCACCCTCGGTGGCGATCTCATAAAGCATGATTCCCAGCGACCAGATGTCGGCGCGCTGGTCGACGCGCAGTAAACCACCCCAGGCCTGCTCGGGTGACATGTATTTGATGGTGCCGAGGATGTGCCCCAGTTCGGTCTGGGCACGTCGAACCCGGGTGGGCCAATCCTCGCCGCGGACCGCCGAGATCCCGAAATCGACGATCCAGGGCTGCCCGTGCCGGTCGACCAGCACGTGCCGCGGTTTGAGGTCGCGGTGAATCACCCCTTCGGCGTGCATGCCCGCCACGACCTCGCAGAGGCACTGGAACACCGCCAGCTTCTCTTCCAGGGTGTTGGTATGCTCGGCCAGGTACTCGTGGAGCGGCCAGCCGTCCACCAATTCCATGGCCAGGTACATGGTCCCCCCGCTGGTCCCGGAATCGAGATGGCGGGCCACGTGTGGGTTGCGGAGGGTCTTGAGGATTTCGATTTCACGTTCCCGGAAACGTCCCTCCGTCTCTCGGGAGTTGAATTGCAGGAGTTTGAGGGCTACAAACCGTGGTTCACGGCGGAGGGCCAGGGCTTTGAACACCACGCCGGACGCACCTTGCCCGAGTGCCGCTACGCAGTAGTAATCGTTAACGACGGGCAATTGGCTCGTTGGCCAATGGGCGCGGAAACGCGCCAGGCGGTCCGGTTCGGCCAAGGCCCAGCGCGCTGCCTCCAGCAATTCCTCATCGGCGGCCGTTCCGCCGGCCAGCTTGGCCAGGATGTCGTCCATCAAGGCAACGTCCATGTTGACATTATCACTGGTCCAGCCATACTGGGAAAGGAAGCACGCCATCCTGCGTGAATCGTCACTCAGGGTGCCTGCTTTCGGGCCTGTCCTCTTATGTCGAACACCTCGTGGTGGACCATCATGACTACGTCCGAGCTGCTCGACCTGCGGCGGCGGCTGCTGGGATATGTTCGGGCTCAGTTCGGCGGTGTGCTCGGGGCTGAGTTGGAGGACGTGGTCCAGCACGCCTTCGTGGTCCTGTTCCGGCGACGGGCGCGCCTCAGGCCGGAGAACGATGGGCTGTACCGCTATCTCCAAGCTGCCGCCCGTCACGCGGCGCTGGATCGGATCAAGGCGATCAAGGTACGTCAGAAACAAGTCCCCCCAACCCTTTCCGAGCCCGCCCGCCGCATGGCCACCGATGCTGCCGGGGGTCTTTTACCGGAGGGGGTTCCCGATGAAGCTGAAAAAATCTGGAAAATCTTCCGCGCGCTGGACGATCTCGATCGCTTAATCCTGTGGAACCACGTGGTCGAGGGCAAGTCGATCCGGGCGATTGCCCGAGAGGTCGACCTGAATTGGCACCGCGTGGCGGGAATCATCGAGCGAACTTTGCGCGATGTCCGGCGCGAGTTGACCTGATGGGTGGGATGACGCACGCGACGGATTAACCACATCGCCGAGGAGCCCGGTGCCATAGGATGGAGTTGAACGGTGATGAGCAACCCAAGCGGTGGTCCTCCGAGAGCAACGCCTGGCGGAGAAACCCCGGCGCTACCCGAGGATGAGCGGAGGTTTCTGTCCGATCTGCTGGACAATCTGATGCGCGCGGATCACGCCGCGCACGATATCCTGCTCGAAGCGAACCCGGATTGGGTCGAGCATTACGGAGAGGCGGACCGCCTCCGCGGTCGCATCCGGGCGGCCTTGACCGGGCAGGCGGGAACGTCTTTGTCGGCGGAACAGGTGCGGCTGATCGAACGCACCAAAGCGGCGTGGGCGGAGCACCGCGCCGCCGCGGACCGCACTGCGCCGCAGGCCGCCCCGGAGGAAACGGAAGGCATCCTCACTTCGTTGACCCGACACCTTCCGCCGGAAAAAGCCGTCGCCCTGTACCACAAGATCGCCCCAGCCTTTGTGTATCAACTCCTCAAACGGCTGAACGAGTCAGCCAGTCTGCGCGTCGCTCATCAGCTCGTGGATCACCTGTGCAGTGAGGGGGTGCAGCAGCGTCTGCGCGTCTGCGCGCACGTTCGTAACGGGATCCTGGACGAGTGTCGTGCCGTGCTCGGCCAGAGCGAAATCCGGCAGGAGATCTCCCGCGAGGAGCTCCAGCACCTGCTGGTGGAATGCGGCGCGATGCACGATCTCATCGCCATGGAGAACTGCATTACCTTAATGGCGAGCAAGGCGGGTTGATGGCTGCCCAGAGCGTGCCATTCGAGGAGGTGGGGGAGACGGTGCTCCGCAGCGGGCGAGAGCAGCGTGGGCGAACGCGGCGACAGCTCTGGCGGACCGAGCCCGTAGAGGAAGAAGCGGTCCGTCTGCCGCAGCATGTTCCTGCCGCCCCCGCGGCCGCCATCTGCCCAAGTGACGACACGTCGCGGTCTCCCCGACGCTCTCCTCGTCGGGGGAGAGCGTATCTCGAGCAGACTCAGGCGCTGCCGTTCGTCCTTCCCGGGCAAGGCCCCCGCACGCTGGCGAGCCGGGTTACCCACGACCTGAGAAACCTGCTCACCGCCATCTCGGGCTTCGTCGACCTGGCTTTACTCGATCTCCCGACTACGCACCCCGCACACGAGTCGTTGCGGATGATTGAACGGGCCCTACACCAGGGCAACGCCCTGGCCGATGCTATGGGCGATTTCAGCCGCGGCGAGTCGCGTGTCCATGCACGGCCCAAAGCGAGTCCCCCAGCGGCAGGCGTACGCCAGCCGGGCGTTGGGGAGTGCATTCTGGTGGTGGAGGAGGACGCCCACATCCGCTCGATTATCACCACGACCCTCCGGGCCCAGGGCTATGAGCCGGTGGCGGTCGCCCAGGGCGCCGAAGCCACGGCCGCTTCGGGCCCTGGTCCTACGTCCGTGCGTCTGGTCGTGCTGGATCTGGAATCATCGGGCCAGGGGTGTTGGCTCTGCCTGGGCGACCCACGTTGGATCCGGGACGACCTTCCCGTGATCCTGGTTACGGACCGTGCCGGCAACGCGCCGGCCGGTCGGCTGCGTGAAAGGGAGTTTCTATTGCGTAAACCGTTCCGCACGGTTGAATTGGCTGAGCTGGTGGCGCGAGCGCTGGCCCGGCCGGAATCGGCAAGGGCGCACCGGTGTTGAACACCGGGATCAAAGTGCTGGTGGTGGACGATCACGCGCTGGTCCGCGGAGCGCTGGTCGAGTGCTTGCAGCGCGAATCCGGCATAGCGGTGGTGGGTACGGCGGGGACGGCGGAAGAAGCCATCAAGCTGACTCTCGAGTTCAAGCCGGACATCATCCTGCTGGACATCAACATGCCCGGGATGCTCTGCTTCGACGCCGCGCGCACCATCACCTCTCTGGCCCCGCACACGCATATTGTGTTTCTCAGCGGTTTTCTGAGCGACTCCTATATCGAGCAGGCGCTGGCGGTGCGGGCCCGCGGATACATCGTCAAACGCGAATCGCTCGACACGGTCGTGGCGGCCGTGCGCGAAGTGGCCGCCGGCGGGGTCTACTTCTCCGAGGAGGTCCGGGCCCGCATCGTGGTGGACTCCCGGGGGGCCAAACTGGCCGGTCCTCCGCGAACCGTGGGTTCTACCCTGACGACGCGCGAAGCCGAGATTCTCGGCTACATCGCTCGCGGGTTGTCCAAAAAAGCCATCGCTAACCTCATGCACATCAGCGTTAAAACGGTGGATCACCACGCGGTCAAACTCATGAAGAAGCTGGCGATTCACGACCGCGTCGAACTGACCCGCTACGCCATTCGCGAGGGCCTGGTGATGGTCTGACGACGCGCAAGAAGAAGCCCGGCCGCATGCGCAACCGGGCCACACCCACCTCTCCCGCTAACGGCATCTTCAAAAGGGCCGTCAATCAGGCTTGGATATCCAGATGTCGCCTTCCGGATGATTCCTCCGGGGCCTTGCCTTCACCCTTCCCGTCTTCCGTCTCTTCGGCAGAGGCCTCGTGGAACGCCCGCCCTTGACCGCCGGCGCCTTCCGCATCCGCGAAAACCTTGGTGTCGTCGTCGGTGGTTTCGACGTTGCTGGCGGCCTCATCGACGGTGCGGAGTTGGCGTTCGGTCGCCTGGACCTGACCGGTCCGGGCGGCATCGGGGGTACGAGAGGCCTCACGCTGCGCAAAACCCGCCTGAAGGGCTGACCCCACGATGTCAGGCGGGACGACCGACATGAACACACCTCCGCCCAGCCCGAGCGCCGGACCAGTTTTAACGGTACTCCATTACGGACAATAGCTTATCGGCGCGCGTCGTCGATAGCTGCCATAGAATGTACTCATTTCGCCACGGCGATTCAACGTGCTATAAAATCGCACTTTACGGCCTCGCCAAGGCGTTTGGGAGGTCCTGGGAGGGCGAGGCTCCTGCCGCGCCGTGGCTCGCCGGGAGGCTCGCCCTCCCGGACGCTCGCCCAATCAGGAGCGTCAGAGCACTAATCGGTTACTGCTTGCCACAGCACCTCGGCGATGTCGAGCGGCCGCACGTCGTCGCGGTCTTTCATGCCCAAACCGTCGGCGAGCATCCGCAGGCAGAACGGGCAGGCAGAAGCCACGGCCTGCGGCTCCGTCGCCAACAACTGCTCCGTCCGCAGCAAGTTGACGCGCTTCTCGCCCTTCTCTTCTTCCTTGAACATTTGGGCCCCGCCGGCGCCGCAACACATGCCGCGGTCGCGGCTAGCCTGGGCTTCGACCAAACGCAGGCCGGGCACGGCGGCGAGCACGTCACGGGGTGCCTCATAGATGCCGTTATAGCGGCCGAGGTAGCACGAATCGTGGAACACCACCCGGCTGTCCACACGGTTCTTCGGCCGGAGCCGGCCCTCGCGAATCAGTCGGGCCAGGAAGTCTCCGTGGTGGATCACGGTATAGCAGCCGCCGAAGTCGGGGTATTCGTGTTTCAGCGTGTTGTAGCAGTGGGGGCAGACCGTGATGATCTTCTTGACGCGGTATCCGTTGAGGGTGGCGATGTTGGCCTGCGCCAGCATCTGAAACAGGAACTCGTTGCCTGCCCTGCGCGCCGGGTCGCCGTTGCAGGTCTCCTTCGGGCCGAGCACGGCATAACTCACCCCGGCGTGGTTAAGCAACTGCGCGAAGGCGCGGGACACCTTCCTGGCCCGATCATCATAGGCCGGGGCGCAGCCGACCCACCACAGGTACTCAGCGTCCGGCTTGTCGGCGATGAGCGGCACGTCCAAACCCTCGGCCCAGGCGAGGCGGTCCTCCCTCGGCAGGCCCCACGGATTACCCGCGTTCTCCAGACCGCGGAAGGCCACCTGTAAATCGTTGGGGAACTCCCCTTTCTCTTGCACCAGGTGGCGGCGCAGATCGACGAATTTGTCGACGTAGGTGATGAACACCGGGCATTCCTGCTCGCAGGCCCGGCAACTCGTGCAGGCCCAAACCACCTCCGGCTGGACCACCGCGCCGACCACCTCGATCTTGGCGGGCGCATCGTTTTTTCCAAGGAACTCCGCCTGCCGGCTCAAGAGGTGGTTCCGCAGGTCGAGCAGGAAGTGCTTCGGCGAAAGCCGCTTGCCGGTGCGCGTGGCTGGGCAGTTGTCGCTGCACCGCCCGCACTCCGTGCAGGTGTACATGTCCAGGAGGCCCTTCCAGGAGAACTGCTCGATGCGAGCGATTCCCAGCGTCTCCTCGCGCTCGACCTTGCCCTCCAGGTCGGTGATGGGTTCCAGCCGGCCCGGCGGCGTAAGGTCTTGGAAGAACACGTTGGGAATGGCCGTGATGACGTGGAAGTGCTTGGAATACGGCAACAGGTTCAAAAATAGCAACACCAACCCGGAATGCGTCCAGAAACCGGCGTGCTCGAGAACCCTCAGGCTGGGGCTGGACAGTCCGGCGAACATGATGGCCGCCATCGACGCCGCCGGTTCCCAACCGTCGTACCGGACTTCCCCGGGTGCCAGCAAGCGGTGTTCGGCGCCCGCCACGTAGGTCGCCCAGGGCCTCGCCCGAGCCGCCAGGTTGATGGACGCGCCATCGTAAACAACGTCGGCGATCATCATGGTGAAGATGATGCCCAGGATGAGCAGCCCTTCGCCGGAGAGTGTCAGACGCGAAAGCCGCTTAATCACGCGGTAGTAGAAGAAGATGACGACGCCCACCATCACCAGAACGACAAAGATGTCCTTGAGCAGCGCGTAGAGATTGCCCAGCGGCGTGCCGGCGTCGAAGACCCAGTAACCAAAGTGAGGGTCGTCCACGAAGCCTCGGGCCCAAAGGATCAACGTTCGCAGGAGTAGCACCAGGAAGCCGAAGAAAATGAGGATGTGCGCGATGCCGGCCCAGCGGTAACGCGGCATCCGCTGCTGTCCGAAGGCAAAGCGTAGCGTGAGCCAGATCCGCTCCCTGAGGCGGTCGCGGCGCATCGCCGCCGCGCCGATCCGCAGCAGCTTCCACCGCCGCGAGGCCGACCAGCCGAACACGCCGAAGCCGGTCAGCAAGAGCAACGTCATCACGATGGGACTCATGGACAACTTCTCCTGTCAAGGACTGCGCTGGATCGTCGGGATAGTAAACGCCCCCCGCCGGCCTGCAAAGCTGTTTCCAACTGGAGGTCCATTGTTTTGTGAGCGTCGAACCTGATATGATGACCACCGTCGGCAGGCAGGCTGAAAGGCTTCTGGAAGAACCGGCGGAGCGAATGATGAGGGAAGTGGCCTACGTCAACGGCGTCTTCTGCGACCTGCAGGACGCCAAGGTGTCCGTCGAGGACCGGGGGTTCCAATTCGCTGACGGGGTTTACGAGGTGATCGTCGCCCCCGGCCGGCGGCCATTCCGCTTGCCGCAGCACGTGCAGCGGCTTCGACGCAGCACGGAGGCCATCGGGTTGTCCGTCGATTACGCGGCCCTGAATCTACCCGCGGTCATCCACGAAGGTCTCGAGCGTAGCGGCTTCACCGACGCCATGATCTATGTGCAGATCACCCGGGGTGTCCTTCCCCGCGATCACCTTTACCCTGACGACGCCGCTCCGACGGTGGTAGCCACCTTTAAGGCCAAACCGGTCTACGATCGTGAGCTGCGCCACCGCGGCGTGGCCCTCGAAACGGTGCGGGACATTCGTTGGGAGAGTTGTTGGATCAAGTCCATCGCTCTGCTTCCGAACGTCATGCTCAAGAACGCCGCGCGGCGTCGCGGGCGTTTCGACGCGATCATCCTCGGGCCCGACGACACCGTCCGCGAGACCACCTGCGCCAACGTCTTCATCATCAGCGGCGGCGTGTTGCGCACCCCGCCGGCGGACGAGCACATTTTGCACGGCGTCACGCGGGACTACATCCTGGAATGCGCCCGAGACCTGAAGATGCCTTGTGCGGAGACCGCCTTCAAGGCCGCCGATCTGCGGGCCGCCGACGAGGTGTTCATCTCCAGCACCACCGTCGACATCATGCCGGTGGCCGGCATCGACGATCAGCCGGTCGGCGCCGGGCGGGCGGGCGAACTGACCTTGCGCCTGCTGGAGCGTTTCTACCAGGGCATGGCGTGGAATATTGGGGGACTATGATGACCCGAGTTGATCTTGACCCCGAACGCTGGATGGACTACCCCGCGCTGGCCCGCGAGACGCATGTCCGCATGTCCCACGAGGGCATTCTCATTGCCGCCTTGGACCGGACCGGCAAGCTCAACCCCATGACCATCGGCTGGGGAGTCTTCGGGTGGATCTGGGCCCGGCCCATCTTCACCGTCCTGGTCCGGCCGTCCCGCTACACTTACGGCTGCATCGAGAACACCGGGGATTTCACCGTCAACGTGCCGCCGGCCGACCGTAAGGACCTCGCGGAGTTTTGCGGTACGGTCTCCGGCCGCGACCGCGACAAGATAGCTGAGTTGGGGCTGACGCCGCTGCCCAGCCGGCACATCGCCAGCCCCGGTATTACCGAATGCCCGCTCGTTTTCGAGTGCCGGGTGGTGCACCGGAACGACGTCCTCCCGCCCGAGCTGGCTGATGAGATTAAGACTCATTACTACGCCGCGGGCGACTTCCACCGGGTCTATTTCGGTCAGATTCTGGCCGTCTCCGTCGCGCGGGAGTTTCTCGAGCGCCAGCGTGGCAGCGGTGGGTGAAACTGGTTACGGAGGCTGTGCGGCTGGGGCGGGCGGCTTCGCCGGACGGTCGACGGGGGCGGTTGGCTGAGCGGGGACGGCGTACTCGAAGGGCTTTTTGGCCAGCAGGAACGGCCGGTGCCGTGCCACGCTGACCAGCAGCGCGGCGGCGACGAAACTGGTCAGCAGGCTGCTGCCGCCGTAGCTGACGAACGGCAGGGTCATTCCGGTGACCGGCATCAGCCCGGCGGTCATGCCGACGTTGATGACCGCCTGGGTGGCGAAGAGGGCCATGATCCCGACCGCCAGAAGCCGCCCGAAGGGCTCGACCGTGCGAGAGGCAATTTCCGTGGCGGCCACTACGATCACCGCGTAGCACGCCAGCACCACGACACATCCGGCCAACCCCCACTGATGCCCGACCAGGGCGAAGACGAAGTCGTTGTGGCGGTCGGGCAGGAAATCGTACTCCACGTAGGTGCCCTGTCCCCAGCCCTCGCCGAGCAGGCCGCCGCTGCCCAGGGCCGCCTTGGACCGCACCAGTTGCATGCCTGCCCCCACCTCCCACTCCAGGGCCTGTCGTCTGCTGCACAGATGAGCGTAGCGCTCGGGCTGGGCGATGATCCGGGAGCGCAGAGCGTCGGATTGCAGCAGCAGTCCGGTGATCCGCAAGCGCTGATAGGGAGCGATGTGCTCCCACACCAGCGGAGCGGCGACGAAGCCGAGGCCGACGAACAGGGCCAGATGCCGCTTGCGGGCCCCAGCGGCAAAGAGCAGCACCAGCAGCACGGGAAGCATCAGCAGTGCCGTGCCCAGGTCGGGTTCCGTGAGAATGAGCCCCAGGGGCACGGCGGATAGCACCAGGGGAATAGCGACTCCGCCCAGCGTGCGGTAGTTTTTCCGGAAGC
>JBGPAW010000070.1:0-12342 GCA_041480905.1 Phycisphaerae bacterium | reverse complement strand
GGGATCATGAACATCATGCTCGTCTCCGTGACCGAGCGGACCCGCGAGATCGGCCTGCGGATGGCGGTCGGCGCCCGCGCCCGCGACATTCTCCGCCAATTCCTGGTGGAGGCGGTCGTGCTGTGCGTGCTGGGCGGAGTTCTCGGAATCGCCTTTGGCCGCGGAAGCTCGATGCTCGTCCGCATGCTCCTGCATTGGCCCACGGAACTTTCGCTCGGCGCGATTTTCGCCGCGGTGATCGTGTCGGTCAGCGTAGGGGTGATCTTTGGCTACTACCCGGCCTGGAAGGCCTCAAGGTTGGATCCGATCGAGGCCTTACGCTATGAGTGATCGGCAAGCGAGGCCCACCTTTGCGGACGAATCGCTCCGCCTGCCTCGGCACACCCGGAGCATCTCAGTCATGAAATGCGCACCCTTCGTCCTGCTGCTTGCGACAATCTGTGGCGGCTGCGCCGTGGGTCCGAACTACCGTACGCCGGAGACGCCCGCGCCGGCCGTCTGGAGCGCGCCGGACGCCGGTACGCCCACCACGCAGCCATGCTGGTCGACGACGGAACCGACGGATCTCGCAACGTGGTGGAAATCGCTGAACGATCCGATGCTCGACGCCCTCATCGCGCGGGCCGTGCAGGGCAACCTCGACCTGCGCGTGGCCACGGCGCGGGTCCGCGAGGCGCGGGCGCAGCGCAACGTGGCCGCTGCCGATTTCTGGCCCCAGTTCGACTTCGGCGGTTCATATTCGTACCGGGGTTCCAGCCAAAACGTCGGGCCGTCCGGCTCTTCCAGCCAAGAGGGTGGGCTGCGCAGCGCGCTCACACCGCCGACGGTCTCCCTCAAGCCCGGCGCGAGCGGCACCGGCCCGACGATCACCGTCACCCCGCAGCGAATCACCTTCGGCGGCAATAGAGGGCTCGGCCTCACGGTTCAGCCCGGCGCACTCAGCATCCCTGGCGGAGCGGCTTCGCCGGCGCTATCGCTCAGTCCCCCGAGCGGCGCGGCCCAGCCTTCGCCCCGAGAGAACCTCTTTCAGATCGGCTTCGACGCGACCTGGGAGCTGGATGTCTTCGGAGGCATCCGCCGCTCGGTGGAGGCGACCGACGCCGACCTGGGGGCTTTCGAGGAGAGTCGCCGGGACGTACTGGTCACGTTGATTTCGGAAGTGGCGCTGAACTACGTGCAGCTTCGCGGCACGCAGCGACGCCTCGCCATCGCCCAGGAAAACATCGCCGCCCAGCGTGACACGCTCGACCTGACCCGGGATCGTCATCGGACCGGCTTCACCAACGAGTTGGACGTGACCCAGGCCGCGGCGCAGCTCGCCACCACGCAGTCGCAGGTCCCCTTGCTGGAAAGCGCGATCCGACAGGCCGTCTACCAGCTCAGCGTGCTGGTCGGGCAGCCGCCCGCAGCCCTGGTGACCGAGCTGGAGCAGGCGGCGCCCATCCCGACCACGCCGCCCGCCGTGCCGGTCGGAATGCCGTCGGACCTGCTCCGCCGCCGGCCGGACATCCGCGCCGCGGAGCGCCAACTGGCCGCCGCCACCGCCCGTGTCGGCGAGGCGACCGCGGACCTGTTCCCCAAATTCTCCTTGACGGGATCGTTCGGTCCGCAGGTCTCCGATATTCAGCACCTCCTCGACCGGCGCAGTTTGGCCTGGTCCATCGGCCCGGGCATCAGTTGGCCGATTTTCGACGGCGGAAGAATCCGCGCCAACATCCAGGTGCGCGACGCGCAGCAGGAGCAGGCCCTCGCCACCTGCGAGAAGACCGTGCTTACGGCTCTCCAGGATGTCGAGAACGCCCTCGTGGCTTATACGAACGAACGGAGACGGTACCAGGCTCTTGCCGAAGCCGTCGCTTCCAATCAGAGATCCGTCGAGCTCAGTAACGACCTGTACGTCCGCGGCCTGGGGGCGTTTCTCAACGTGCTCGACTCGCAGCGTGCCTTGTATGCGTCACAGGACGAGTTGGTGCAGAGCGAGACGACGGCCGTCACAAACCTGATCTCCCTTTACAAGGCCCTTGGCGGCGGCTGGAACGCGCCCGCTGGTTCGACGACCGACGACACTGCGCACGGATCGCAGGAGCTTCAGTGACGCAGCGCGGCTCGCTTGCCGAAGGTGATCGGCCTAGCGAGGCACCGGGCGGTCTTACGAGCCGTTGGTGCCGAGGTCTTCAGCGGTGATGGCCCGCAGGGCCCGCGCGGCGAAGTACGACACCGGACGCGGCAGCGGCGGTACGACCTGCATGCCGGGCGCCGCTTGGCCCAGCAGGACCGCAGCGGACTGCTCGGAAACGGTCCGCCCGGCGAACGGTGTGTCATCGTTGAGGCATGCGCGCAAGACCTCGGCCGCCCTCACGACCCGAAGCTGGCCCAACTCTTCGATCGCCTCGACGCGGGCCGCCACCTGGGCGTGCGACCGCGCGGTTTCGATCAGCAACTCGACGGCCGGGGGGGTCCGCAGCCGCCCCAGCCCCGACACCGCCAACACCGCCCGACGTTCCTCGGACGACTCCAGCAGTCGGGCCAGGTCTTCCACCACGGTAGGGTCGCCCAAGAGGGCCAACCCCGTTACGGCCATCGCGGACACCTCCGAGTCCGGATCGGCCGACATCCTCACGAGCAGCTTGCGGGCCTGCCGAGGTTTGGCGTGATTCAGGATGGCCACGCCCAGCCCGCGGAGCGCCGCATCCGGGCTGGTCAACAACTGACCCACGGCGGCGGCTCCGGTCGGCCCCAGGGCGATGAGGCGCTGGAAGTAGGACAGACGCACCTGCGGATCGGCAGCGGTGGCCAGCTTGTGCGTCCACCAGTACGCGCGGATCGGATTGCGGCACAGGACGACGAGGATCCACAACGCCACCAGCGCTGCGATGGCGGCGAACGTCCGCCGGTCGGCCCGGCGCTGCGGCGAGGATGATGGAGGACCGGGCATGACGCCAGCGTAATACCGCAGCCCCGCCTGCGGAAGGGTGCGTCTTTGCACAACACCGTAAGACCACCCTCCAACGACCGCCGGGCAGCCACCGTCCGGCGGCGAAACCGCCCCAGATCAGTGACACGGTTTCGTCGTTTTGCTACACTGGTGGGCGGCAAGTCGGGTTGACGTACGTTGGAGGCGGTGGGGCACGATGTCCGGGCGGGCACCATCTGAAGGGGAAACACGCGACACCCGCATCGGGGCCGTCCTCAACGACTTCCTCGACCGCCGGGCCCGCGGCCAAGCCGAATCGGAGACGCCGGGGCCGCCAGTGCGAGCGCCACTGCAACGTCCATGACGGGCGCAGCCCGGCGGGGACGTTGCCGAAGCGAGCACGCCAGACGACAAAGTCGGCGAGCGGCCCCGGTGTCGGAGCGAAACCACCAAGCAGACCAAGCCACAGCGAGCGGCATGGCATCCTCGGCGCAAGCGCGAAAGCCCGGACGGGCGAGCTGCCGCGTGCGCGCCCCGGGCTGGCAAGGTCCAGAGCGCGAGGAGAGCACCGCCGGGGGTTCAGTTAGTCGTTAGTTCGACAAGTAGTCTGACGGCGAGAAGAAGGAGCGCCGCGCCGAGCAGCGCTTGCGCACCAACAAGTACTCTCGTGGGGCCGCGCGGGACAAGTCGCTCCCCACCCGGCCGCAAGAGTGCGATCATGCTCGCAATACCGGTCACTTTGTCTGCCGATAAAAGGCTAGCCTCGCAGCTTAACTGCAAACCTGCGGTGAACACGGTCCCGGCCCTTCGTACTACACCGTAACGGCCTTTCGCTCGGGCACGTGCACGCGCCCAAACAGTATCGGCTTGCTGAGCATTCGACGGCACGCTCGGACAGGATCCCGGGGCAAGCGAGGGTTCGTCGCGCTGCCAAGATGTCTGGTCTCCCGAGCAAGCCCAGAATCGGACAGCGTAGACCAGAGTAAAGGCGCTGACGAGCAACAAAAACGATCGGATAAGCCTGCCCGGGCTTGTCCCGTACCCGTCAACACCTCGCGAGATGCTGAGCCAGACGTACTCCAGGAGATTGCTCGCCGTGAGTTGAAGGCTGAGCAGCTTGCGGCGGGCGTCCACCGCCCGGTATTTGAATTGGAGGCGCTCCGAAGAGTGGCCGATTCTGGCGTATCTCTCGCTAAGCGCCCGGTAGATGTCTTCAGCCTGCAAATACAGTGTGCAGGCCTCGCGCTCTCGTCCTTTGGCAGCAAGGACTTTCTCTGCTGCTTCCTCCTCGCCGACAATGCAGCGGTGGTCGGGCCACTCGACGTGCTGAAAATCAACAAAAGATAGGTCAAGATCCCCCAGCGCGGCCCCCGACAACTTCGTCCGTACCAGACGTAGGGGCCGCGACAAGACGACGCCGCGCAAGTTGGCGCTGCACAAGTCGGCGTCTGTTAGGTCCGCTCCGTCAAGTGTGCAATCGCTGAACGTTGCCTGAGCCAAAGCCGCGCGGTCGAAATGGGCGTCGAGGAGGCTCACAGCGACAAACGCCGCCCCCGGCAATGATGCTCCACTAAAGCGCACACCCGCGGCACTGCTAAAACTAATCTGAAAACCTGGAGAAGCGGTGCAGTTGTCGAAGCGGGCCCCTTCTAGCTTGCACGATCGAAACGCAGACTTCTCGCTTAGGTGACACAACCGGAGGTTGGCGTGGGTGAGGTCACAGGCAAGAAAATCGCAGTCCTCTAGGTGCGCGGAAGCAAAAACCGCACTGCGTAACGTGACGGAAACAAACTTCGCACCGCGCAACAGGGCACCGTTGAAATCCGCCGCCGTCAGATCGGCATCTACGAATCGCGCATGATCCCAGCAGATGCGCGCGAGGTTGGCCGTTGCACTTATCTCCCCCTTGCGGAGTTCAATGCCCCGTAGGTCGAACCAAGTTTCTCCCGCCACCGCTTTGGATGGAACTAACCCTGCGAGGATGTCGTCACGGTTGTTTTCGGCGAGGGCCTGCACAAGTCGCTGGCGTATTTCCTCGGCAACATGGACCCAGCGCCCCTGGGCCACCTCGGGGTTGCGATCATAGGCAAACGCGCTCTCCGGAAAGGGAGCCTGGGCGTCCGTCGGTGTGGTTGCCGCAACCAACCACATGACAGGCAAGAGGATCACACAACCACATGCTCCTGGATGAAAATGGCCGGACGGTTGTGGATGGCGATCAGCCGATTGCGCTGCACGACTTCGATACACGCGCCGCCTCCAAATAGTGCGCCGATGGTTCTGCTTGTAAACCTGCGGTAGCCGAGATCTCGGTAGTCAAGAACTGGCTCGTGTGCCCGAATAATGTGACCGATTGTCCTTGAGCGCGACGTTACCTCCCGTCTAGAGTCGTCGTTCAGCAGGTCCATGCGAATCCACGACCTTGCGAAAAGGATTGGACGAACGGGTCCCCCTGTCCGCGCTGGCGCCGAAATAGTGATATCGCGCTGTATGACCTGGGCGTCCATGGTATCCTGTTCTGTCTCCAACTCGCTCAGTTCCTTTGGTTGCACGTAAGGCTGTCCTTGGTAGAGCACGTGCGGCACGGCCGTGACACCGAATTCCTTCTCTATTGTCTCGCTGACCTCCGGAGTCTCAAGGATGTGACGCAAGCGCTCATCGCGAATGGCGCCGAGAATGCGGCGTGCGCCTTCCAGTCGGCGCGAGGTTCTTCCCGCCTGTTCAGGGTCCTCCCAGTACAGTAGGCGTTGCCGGGCCAGGTGCACCAACTCATTAAGACCCCAGCCGACCAGTGCCGTTATGATCACACCGGCCAACACCTGGTCCTGTCGATAGTTGTTGCCGTTGTGCTGCAAATACCATCCCAAGCCACCATTCGCTGGCCAAAAAATCTCTACCGTGACTGACAACAGGAAGCACACTCCGCAGCCGATTTCCAGGCCAGTGTAAATACCGGGAAGTGCCGCACGAGCCAAGGCAAGCCACTGCCGCCAACGTTCAAGACGCATGAACTGGAGCGAGTCAGTGATCTCTCCAGAAACTGCCTTTACGGAGTTCATCGCGTCAATCGCGACCGGCCATAAGGTTCCGAAAACAATAACAGCTAATTGCGAGGAAGTTCCGAAGCCAGCGAGCAGCGCGAAAAGCGGCCAAACGGCCGCGCTGGGTAGTCCGCGCAGAACGTTCACGATGGGACGACCCACCGCCCGCCAGGTTCCCCAGATCCCAAGGGTAAACCCGAGCGTGGACCCGATTACTGCTGCAAGGGCGTAACCTCGGCACCAACGTCCAAGGGTCAGGAGGAGGTGCCAACTTAGCGGGCGCGCTGAATTCTGGTCGGCGTGCTCCTTCGAGCCCTGAAAAAGGTCGTGGGCCAGAGCGGAGAGTATGGATCGCGGCGATGACCAGTCAAGTCGGTTGATCACGCCCGTGCATGACGCGATCTCCCAGCTTAGGGCAAGTACAAGGCCGAGTCCGCCGACAAGTAAGTATGGGTGCCTGCGCACACACCGCCGAATGTCGTCACTCGTCGTCACCGATCATCCACCTCTCTATCTCTGTCGCACACGGAAACGGCCTCGTCCATTCAACGTATTGCGGGTATGCGTAGGTTGGGCGAACGCCCAATAGCCTGTCCGCCAAGGCGCACGCGCCAGTCATGTCATGCGTTACGACAACGACCGACAGACCAGTGACCGTGCGAATCTGGCCGAGAAGTTGCGACATCTGTGGTCGGAGTAGCGGGTCGAGATTGGCGAATGGCTCGTCCATAAACAGCAACTTCGGAGCGGTAATCAGCGCACGACAAATCGCGACGCGTTGCTGCTGACCACTGCTCAGCTTGAAAACAGTCAGGTGCCCTACGTCACTGATCCCGCATAGACTGAGGAGTTCATCAGCCCGGGTACGCTCCTGACTCGAGATGCCATCAGCCTTCACCGCGAGCAAAATGTTGTCGGTCGCGCTAAGCGACGGCAGCAATGACGCGGCATAGTTCTGTGGCACATATGCGAAGCTGCGATGCGGTCCGGATAGCGGGTCGCCGCCAAACGTCACTGAACCGCGGATTTCGTACCTGAGGTCGGGAAAACGTCGGCACAGGGATTGCGTCAGACCGCTTATCAGCCGTAACAATGTGCTTTTTCCACCGCCCGATGGACCGATTATGGCAAGGAAGTCGGCGGGGTTTACCGTAAAGGTGCATCGGTACACGACGGGTAAGTCGGCTAAATCGTACCAGAAAGAAAGATTGCGAACGTCGAGGGCCGCGTGCTTGCTCATGGGAGGCACTCGTCGGCCGAGACAGGGCGAGAAGTAAAGCCTAGCGATTGCAGATCGCGAAGGAGAGCGCTGCACGCCGCCGGATCGACCCGCATCTCAAATGCCGGCATCCCGATCACAGATAGATCCTCAGGCTTGATGTCCGTGAACGACCCTATGATTTGGCGCATCTGGGCATCATTGGTTTTGATAAAGGCGTCCGCCCTGGCAACCGCGCGCTGCAGGCGATTCGCCCAATCCGGGTGCTCGGCATGCCACTGACGTGTTACGGCGTAGGTCGCTACAAGCGTGCTCGGGCTCAGATCGAGATACTGGTGAGCGAGTACGCGGAATTCCCCGCTCCGCACGGCTGGTTCAATGAATGGTTCCACGACGGAGACCACATCCACGTCGTTTCTGCGCAAGGAGGGAAGCATCTGTGGAAACGGAATCGGAAAGATTGATAACTGTGAATCGTCTTGCTTGTGAGCGATGAGGAACCGACGCAACATGAGTTCCTCGACATTGCGTGTTGTGTTGAGCGCAATACGCGTGCTCGGACGCGACAAGTCATCGATTCTCAGGGGCGAATCGCGCTTCGCCAAAAGGGCATGGTTCACGTGTCCGGCGCGCTCATAGGTGGCACCGACAATCGAGATCAACGAATCCGGTGCGCGCGGCGCCAGCCGGCTGTTCAGCACTGCCATCGAAACGACGTTCGTGAACCCGACATCGAGATTGCCTTTCTGGACCGCCGGAAGGATCGCAGCGCCGCCAGCCATCGGCTGGAGTGAGATCTCCAGGTTCTCGTCCTTGAAGTATCCGTTCGCGATGCCGACATAGAGGTGAGCGCACTCTGCGATGGGTATGTAGCCGATGGTCAGCTTGACTCGGTCTGCGGGCTTCGAAGTGGGCTCGGTCTTGTTGCAGCCCAACAGCATCACGAAAAGGACACAGAACGATCCCAGCAACCGCCCAATCATGCGTCGCATCATCACACCGTCCTCCCTAGAGCACCAACTGGCTATGTGAGCGGGTCAGCACGTTACCAGTACCCGCGCAAGAAACCCGTCCGCACTGGCAGCCCGTGGTGAAAGTGGCCAAGAGCCGTGTGGGATGGGCATCTTGCCCGTGGAAACACGGCTGGAAGCCTGCGCCACAACTTCTGCGACGGGCTGCTAGCCAACCGAAGATTGTCGCCCGTCGAAGGCATCGGGTCAACCACCGCATGAACCAAGAACGCTTGGGCAGAAAGCGTGCCAGGGTGAGCCGCGGGCCCGCCTGCGGACGGGCTTCCCGAGGCGGGAGCTTGTTGCCCTAGCCGTCGACGGACGGGTTGCCCTTGAAATTGCCCCAGTAATAGGTGTGGATAAAACTGGTCGTCGTGATCTGGGTCCGCGTGGACCGGCTCGGCCGCCAGCGCATGTCCTCTGCGAAGAGCGACCGGTCGATGGCCAGAAACTTGTAGTACTGGTACTCGCTCCATCATCTCGCTCGTGCGGCGTGCGCGAGTCACGGGCTGGATTACGATACCGGCTGGGCCCCGAGTTGCCACAGCGCCGTGATGGGCAACGCGTGCATCTGCTTGCCGAACGGGAGGGCCTCGACGCCGGTGTACAGCACCACACCGCGGTGGAACTGATCGCCGGCCGCGTCGGCCAGTACGCGCAGGCCGCGGAAGTCGTGGGCATCGAGCGTCGCTTTGTTCTTCACTTCGATCCCGACGATTTGCCGGCCTGGCGCGGCCCATGCAGCACGACGACTGGCGTGTCGCTCAGGGCCGCGAGCAGATGGTCAGTGATGTGGCGCGGATACATGGCACGCTCCTGCGCTCCTGGACATCGCTAGCGAAAGCCTACCAGCAAGTAGGCGGAAAATCCATCACGTATTGTTAGAATTTCCGCCAAGGAGGTTTCGTCGAGGTTTACCACGGATGGAGACGCCGACACTCGGCGGTAGGGGAAGCGTGCGTTTCGGGCGTGCATCACCACCAACCGGCCCAGGACGCCCTTGAGTTACCGATTAGCGTTCTGCTTGGCAGGACCACGACTCGGTGTGCAACCTCCCCGCACAGGCCGGACCACCGCTGCCCAGGAGAGGGGGGTTGCACCCGTGCTTACTGCCGCAGGTCCAACCCGCACTGCTTCAGGTGAGACTCGAAGGATCGGCGAAAGGCATTCAAGTCCTCGTCGACCAGGGTACGCGCCGCGTGACCCAGGCGCGTGCGGAAGGTCAGGCTCCGCCTGTTGGCAGGGATGGACGGGCCCGCGTAACTCCCCACGTACGTCACGTCGATCAGCAAGGGATGATCGAACCGGGCGACCGCCTCGGCCACCGTGACGTAGTCGCGCTCCGCGTCGGTCAGGACGGAAAAGTCCAGATCGATTTGCGGGTGCGAAGGAACGGGCGGCAGCTTGTGCGCCTGCGGCCGGGCCGTCGCAATGTGGTCCAGACGCAACTCGGCCCAGGCGACCGACCAGGCCCGCAGGTGCTCGTCAATCCGGTTACTCAGCTCCAGCGGCAGCACGCTCACCGTGCCGAGACGTTCGCCGTCGAGAGATACGGCGGCGGACTTGTGCTCGTGCTCCCACGGCAAGCGCTCGGGCCGATCGAGGCGCGTGTAAGCAGGCGACACGCCCAGGACCTGCAAGGCCCACGTTTCGATCGCGCCCTTCAACTTCAGCAGCAACTCGTCCTCCGCGCCTTTCTGCCGCTGGGCCCAGAGCAACCCGCCGTGGCGAAACTCTTCCTCGACCTTCGTCCCCGGCGGATAGACGCTGCCCACCTCGATCAGACGGAAGGCGTCCCAATGGTGGCGGTTGAGGTCCAACGCCTGGAGAAGACCCGGCATCAGGGAATGACGCAGGCGATGCTCATGCGCCGTGATGGGGTTGCGAATCTCGATGCTCGGGGGTGGTTCAAAGCCCAGCTTGGCCAACCACGTGTCGTCGTACCACAAGTAACGGTGAATCTCGGTGAACCCCAGACCGCCGCAGAACACGCGCAAGGTGTTCTGTTCGATCTCGTGCCGGGCGTTGGGTTCGAAGCAGCGGACGGTGGCTTGCGGCAAGCGCGGTTCGATGTTGTCGTAGCCCACGTAACGGGCGATTTCCTCGATCAAGTCCGCCTCGATGGAGATGTCCTTGGTCGCCCGATACGAGGGCACGGTCACGGCCATCTTGTCGCCTCGTTCGGTCACGCCGAAATCCAGCGCGGTCAAGATCCGCCGGATCTCCGCGTTGGGAATCGGATGCCCCATGAAGCGGTTGACGAAGGCCGGGTCGATTTCGACTTCCACGGCGGTCGCCGGCCGAGGATAGCCGTCCGACAGCCGGGATTGGAAGGTCAGTTCGGGAAACTCCGCCTGCGCCAGATGCACGAAACGCTGAATTGCGCGCACGGTGTTGGCCGGATCCAGCGACTTCTCGAAACGGGTGCTGGCGTCGGTGCGCAGCCCCAGCGCCGTGGCGCAGCGCCGGATGGTCGCGGGCTCGAAGTTGGCCGACTCCAACAACATCGTCTTCGTCCGCGGCGATACCTCGGTCGCCAAACCGCCCATGATCCCGGCCAGGGCCACCGGCTTGCGGCGGCACATGATCATCAGGGCCCGCCCGGGCAGTCGGCGATCGCAACCGTCCAGCGTGGTGAACGTCGCGCCGGGCTCGGCGAACCCGACCTCGATGCGTTCGATTCTGTCGCCGTCAAAAGCGTGCATCGGCTGGCCCAACTCAAGCATGATGTAGTTGGTCAGGTCCACCAGGCAGTCGATGGGCCGAAGGCCCACGTGGCCCAGACGCAATTGCATCCACAACGGTGCCGGCTGCGAGCGGACGCCCGCGATCCGCAATCCGCTGTAGCGCGGGCACGCCTGGGGATCGTCGATTTCGATGAGAATCTCGGGAAGGGTCCTGACCTTCAACGTATCCAAGTCCGCGACCGGATATGGTTTCAACGGGAGGCCGAACATGGCGGCCAGTTCACGGGCGATGCCGTAATGACCCCACAGGTCCGGCCGGTGCGTGATGGACTTGTTGTCGATCTCGATGACCCAGTCATCGAACAGTTCGGGCGCGATGGCCGCGCCCGGCGGTGTGCGCGGCGGCAAGAAAACGGCCTGGTCCGCCGCCAGCGCCATCCCCACCATGGCACCGGACACAATCATGCCGCTGCTGGTGTGACCAGCCACTTGGGCCTGACCGACCTCCCCCACCGCTTTGAGGTGGGCGCCGGCGGGGGCATAGAGCACGCGATCACCCGCGGACAGGTCCGGGGCCGCGGAGACGGTCTCGATGGTTCGGCCGCCCCCAAGTTCGAGCACCACGCGACTCAAGTTGCGCGTGCCCGGCAGCGATTTGGCGGCGGTGATGCCGACGGCGATCAAGCCCCGCGCCCCGATCTCGATCCGCTCGACCTCTTCGACCTCCGCGCAGGTCATAGTGAAACGTTCGGCCAGCGCATGGGAATCGAGATCGGCCGGCAAGTCGACGAAGTCACGAATCCAACTCAGCGAGATCAGCATGGTCGGTCTTGGCCTTTGGCGGTGATGGTCGGGCCGGCCAGACGCGACGGGTGGACCAGCGCCCGCAGGTCGCCCGAATTCATCACCCGGATGTCATGAATCCCGTACTTCATCATGGCCAGGCGGGTCAGGCCCAACCCAAACGCGAACCCGGTATACTCGTGCGGATCGATCCCGCCGAAACGCAGCACGTTCGGGTGCATCATGCCGCAGGGCAGGATTTCAATCCAACCGGACTGCTTGCAGGTCGGACAGCCCCCGCCGCCGCAGATCAGACAATTCATGTCCAACTCGAAGCCCGGCTCCACGAACGGGAAGTAGCCTGGCCGCAGGCGAATCTTCGGCTCGCGCTGGAACACCTCGCGGAGCAGCAGCCGCATCACCGCGATCAGGTTGGCGATGGAGATGTCCTTGTCGATCATCAACCCCTCACACTGATGGAAGGTGTTCTCGTGCGAGGCGTCGATGGTCTCGTAGCGGAAGCAGCGCCCCGGCACGATGCAGCGGATCGGCGGGCCGAACTTCTCCATGGTCCGCACCTGCACTGGTGAGGTGTGCGTCCGCAGTAGCCGCCCGTTGGCCAGCCAGAACGTGTCCTGGAGGTCCCGGGCGGGGTGGGTCGCGGGGATGTTGAGGGCCTCGAAGTTGT
>JBGPAW010000069.1:0-12418 GCA_041480905.1 Phycisphaerae bacterium | reverse complement strand
GTTGAAACGCTGGGCTACTCCCGATTGTCCCTCCGGGACATGTTAACAGCAGTGGGGCGAGCCTCCCATGGTGCCAAGCTTCCTGGCCGCACCAGCGGGCCACCAGCCGGGCACATCGGCGTTGCCGCGTCCGCCACTCCATGTTACGCTCCCTGTATGGGGTCCAACGCCTCGACGCAAAACCAGGCCCTTTCGGCGCTGCCGTTCCTCTATCGCCACGTCATCGGGCGCGAGGTGGGCGACCTGGGCGAGGGCTGGGGGCGTGTCTTGCTGCCGGATACCTTGGACCGCAAGTATCCCAACGCGCCGAAGGAATGGCGCTGGCAATGGGTCTTCCCGCAGTTCATGGATGTCGTCGGTCACGGCGGTCCATTCTCTGTAAGACGGCCGCGGGGCGTCAAGCAGCCGGACCGGGAAACCGGCCGGGCGGCCCAAGTCTTCAGAGCAGCCGAGCTACGCGCCCGCTGTCCGCCGAAACCGCTACATAGTGCGAATGACGAGACCGGCGTAGCCACGCTGATGGTCCAACCGGGTCACCGCATGATTCAGTTGAACGGAAGTAGTGTGTGGTACACCTCGACAGGACGATGAAGTGTAGCGCGATCGTGGCCTGAGTGATAGGTGTAGGATAGCCCTGGACAAAGCTTCACGTCGCCAAACGCCCCGTCCTTGCGTACGGCGAATTTGCCCCCTGGACCTGCCAAGCGCTGCCTGAGCTTGTTCGCCCAGTCCGCGGGCTTGTCGACTTGCACGTACCCTAGCATACCTGCGTCGGGATGTTGCCTGGCGTAGGCGCCGCTGAGGATGCGCCCGAGCCCTTCCTGGCCGAGGTAATCATTGAGTGAGGCTTTGTGGTGCAGGCGCTTTGACTCGATTTGAAAGCGCGGCCGCGGCCCGCGCTGCGTACGCACAAAGGCAATATCGACGCGGCGACGGCGCTTCCCCTGGCGGCCCGGCGTCGTTAGCGGCGGATCGTCCGCGCATTCGTAGTGCGCAACCCATCGCGGACTGCGGGGGTCTTCGGTCACTGCTCGAATGGCGTCGACCAGTTCACCGGTGATCACCGTCTCTTCTGCCGTCACAAGCGATTGAGGATTCAGCCGCTTGTATCCCATGCCCAGCAAGTCATGACAGTGGCGAACGAACGCACAGCGGTGCTCGCTTCGCAGCAAGGTATGTGGTGTGCCGTTACTGTTGGGTGTCTCCACCCATCACGCTCCTGCCGGTGTTATCGTCTCGGCAATGACCTCACCCGCGTCGATCAGTGCCTGACTCTGGGTCCAGTGTACCCGCTGCAACGGTTTGAATATGTACGTACTACCGTCGTGGTAAACGGTCAGGTTTCGATTGAAGTAGACCCACTGGGAGTGCCTACCCCGAAGCTGTTCCAAGACATCCCGTAGCTCCTCATTGAGCGGTTCACTCAGTTGCCGGACTTCCGCGGCGCGGGATGTCGTTGCGCCCGTTGCGATCCCAACTTGCACGATGCCAAACTTGCCTCCGGGCCATACGTGAACGGTATGGTGATCGTCGCGCTCCGCGCCAATGAAGTCGTCGAGCTCCGCCTTCAACGTCTCGGCGTAATCCTGAATCTCCTCGGCTGTAGGACGTCTCATGGCCTCGTGACCCACCTTACCGTCGCTCAAGGCCATGCGAACATGGACCAAGTCGTGAACCAAAGCACGGTCACGTGCGCCGAACCCAAGGCTTTCGTAAACGAGTGTGTTGGCTTGACGAAGCAATGATTCCAATTCCGGCGGTGGAGCGGGCGCCGCCGACTCTTCGCTCGTGAGGTGAACCAAAGCATCGTAAGTATCACACCAACTACTGAGATCGGCGTCCGTGTCCCTTGGAATCGGGACGGGCAACTGCCGCAACGCCTCCAGGGTTGCCACCGCTCGCTGAACACCGAATTGGGGCGACGTCAAGAACTGGTGGTAGCGGACAAAGTCCGAATTCAGATAGAGCGTCAATGCCTTCAGGAATGTGGTAGCGCCCGGCGAACCGGCGATCCCGATCTGGCGAGGTGGTACGACGAGGAAGTCGTCGCTGAACATGGCGAAGTTTCGAGCTGCGCTGACGATAACATGTGGGGGTTCACAAACCCTGTACGGCACTTCGAATCTTCCCTTTCGCACGTAGGCTTGGGCTTTGGGGATAGTCTCCCGCGCCCAAGTTGGCACAGCGAACAAGTGTCGTCGCTTCCTCAGAGCAGCCATATTCAACCGCCACCGCCCAACAAGCTCCGGATGATGTTCGACCTGTTCCGCCCCTCGCTCTCCCGATTCTTCTCGGAGTTCGAGCCCCTGCGAGATCACGATCGCGTTCTCGTCTGCCCAGTCGGCGAGGGCTGGAAACCGAGATTCTGCGAGCTTTCTCAAGAGTCGGTTATCCCAGGAAGAACCCCAACTGGCGGTTTTCCACGGTAGCATGTTGCCGGTGAAAACGTCCCGATACGGAATATGGCGAACCTCGCTCGCGTTGACGACGAGACTCCACGACTCTCTTCGAGCACGAGGTCGGAGCGGCCTGGTCGCCTCCTGATTCGCTACCAGCGGCGAGTAGACAGAGACTTCCTCGGGGAGCAACGAGTCGGGCGCATTCTCATCCACTACGGAGTAGAACAAAGCCGCAGCAGGAACGCGCGAGCGGCCTGCGAACAGTACCTCAGCGAGGTTCGCAAAATTCGCTACGTACCAAACCGCATTGCGGCGGAAGAACTGTTCACGGAACGCCCTGCTCTCGTCCTTGAACAGCGTCATCGCCGGCAGAAGCAGGCCGACCACCCCCGTCGAGCTCACAAACTCCCGAGCACGCCAAGCGAACGCTTCGGCGATTTGGTTGCCGCCGGTTGGATAGCGGTCCCTGTGCTGTTGCATCCACGTCCAGGCGTGCTTGTCCTGGGTGGCTACGGAGCCGCGCTTTAACTCCTTCCACGGTGGATTGCCGACCACCCAGTCATAGGACTGGTGTCGCAGGCGGGAGAAAAGCGGCGCATCATCAGAGGCATCGGCGAAAGCATCCGCGCAGGCGATGTTCTGGTCCCGCAACTTCGGGAGCTTGAAATTGGTGTTTGAAAGGTCGGAAAGTTTCACGTAATCCAGCAAAGTCAAAATCAAGCTCAGTTCAGCCACTTGGCAGGCATCGCGGTCACTGTCCATCCCGAAGATGTGTCTTACGAGCAACTCACGGAGTTGAATAGACCTCAGCGGCTCGCCGCCGTTGTCACGGAGACACTGCTCGACCAAGTGACGGTAACATTGAACGAGGAACGCGCCGGAGCCGCAGGTCGCGTCCAGCACGCGCGCGCCAGGCCGAAGAGACCGGTGACGACTCAGTTCGTTCAGAATGTAGCTCACCACCGGGATCGGCGTGTAGTAGGCCCCTCGTTCGCGCCCGGCCGACATCCGTCCCCCGTCCTCAGGGAAGTGAAGGAACTGCTCGTAAATCACCGAGATCGTCTCGATCGGGATGTACGCAAAATCATAGGCTTCAAAATCCAAGTGAAGCTGCCCATCCATCGTGTCACCGGCGAAGGCACCGGCTACGCGTTTGAGGTGCTCTGAACGAATCTCGTTGAGTTCCGAACGCGAAATCGGAAAAACCGCCCCATTTAGCCATTCGTCGAGACGGTCCACGACGTTACGAAACGCCTTAAGCGTCGCGCACCGGCCGAAGATCTCCTGCTCGTTGATGCCCCATTCGGTAAGCTTCTTGTCCGACAAGATTCCGCGGGCGCGCAGGTACCGGAGATAGACGTACTTGCCGATGAGGGCATGCGCGACGGACCGGTCGGTCAATCCGTTCTTCCGCAGCCAGCCGCCGAGTTCCTGCAGGTTGTCAAGCAGGCGCCAGTCGACGCGATGCTCCGGCTTGACCTCGGCACCCCACTTCTGCCACAGCGACCCATCATCGATGGCGCGGGCGTTGAACGCGGCGAGCAGCTGCGCAACGCCGTTGAGCGGGCCTTCAGTCAGCAGGCCGGTCTCGGTAGGACCAGAACTCGGCTTCGCGTAATCGAACCCGGTGTAGAGGCGGACGTTTGTGTCTGTGTACACGATGAGGAAGGGAACAATGTTCTGGTTCCAAACTTTCCGGTGGATTGCGCGTGCGTCGTCTTCGGTTTTTGCGCGACACACGTAGACGACGGGAACATCGGTGGCCTCCCCCACCGAAGAATCCCGCAGAACATAGACTCCCTCAAGACCGCACTTGCTTTGCGCTTTCCGGAAGGTGTGCGCGTTTTCGGGTGCGTAGCGTAACGTATCGCCTCTCAGGAAGTTTGGTGAGGTATCGTACTCGAGAGCTCGCATTAAGCTGCTCGGCGGCATTCGGTGAGCCCTCCAGGCGGCAGAAGGATACTCGGACTTCGCCAGGAACGCCAGCGAGCTCCTGAACATCTCGTTCGGCCTCCCCGCACGCAACCGCGTCTTGGAAGGCGTTAGCCGTGCTGTTCAGCCGCTATCCAGCGCCGCACCATTGGCAATCCATCCACTCCCGGTGCGCCGGGGCTGACCTCACGGCGCCCTGACCGGGCAACGTGGGCATCGTTTTCCGCACCGCGGCCTCTGGGTACCATGCTTTCGTATGAGCGCAGGGCGGCGACCCGATAGGAGCGTAACGGAGACCCCACGAGTCTTTTACGGGCTGGTGGGCGGCATCGTGGCCGTCGCCTTCGGCGTGCGGCTGCTCTATCTCACCCAAGTCGAGAAGATGCCGTTCTTTTACCACCTGATCGGCGACGGGGCGACGTATTGGGCCTGGGCCGGGCGGATCGCCGCCGGCGACTGGCTCGGGAGAGAGACCTTCTATCAGGCACCGGCCTACCCCTATTTTCTGGCGGTGGTCCGTGCCGTCGTCGGGGATGACCTCTGGCGGGCGCACGTGACCCAGGCTGTGCTGGGATCGCTCGCCTGTGGATTGCTGGCCCTGGCCGGTCACGCCTTCGTTTCTCCTCGGGCCGGTCTGTGCACCGGAGCGCTGCTGGCCCTTTATGCTCCGGCGATTTTCTTCGACGGGCTGATCCAGAAAGCGACGCTCAGCCTGTTCTTGATGTCCCTGTTGCTGAGCCTGCTCGGGTGGCTGACGCTCCGCACTCCACGAAGGACTCGGGTAGCTTGGCGAGCGACAGTGGCATTCACCATCGGCGTGGTGTCGGGCCTGCTGGCGCTGACTCAAGAGCAGGCGCTGCCCTTGGGCGGGGTCGTTCTGCTGTGGTTGCTGCTGGGCGGAGCCGGTCTCCGACCGGAGCATGACATGGCTTCCCGCGATCCCGGTTCGCCGGGCTCGCGGGAAGCCATGCCACCCAGCCGTGAAGCGGGATGGCGGGTAGCTATGCCACCCGGCTGGGCGGTGGGCTCCGGTTTCTTCGTGTTGGGCATGGTCTTGATGCTGGGTTTGGTCGCCTGGCGGAACTACCGGGTCGGCGGCGAGGTGGTGCTGACCACGGTCCAGGCCGGCCCAAACTTCTACATCGGCAACCACGAAGGCGCCACCGGCCGCTACCAGGCCATGAGACCGGGCGCCGAGTGGCCGCCGATGGAGCAGCAGGCCGCCAGCGAGTTGGCCGAAGCTCAGGTCGGTCGGAAAATGACCCCGCGCGAAGTGTCCCACTATTGGTTCGGAAAGTCCTGGGATGACATCAAGCGGCACCCGGTCGATTGGGTCGGCCTGCTGCTCTACAAGTGGGCGCTGGTCTGGAACGCCTATGAGCTGTCGGATACCGAGAGCATCGCGCTCTACGCCCACCTGTCGTGGTTGCTGGGTGCGCTGGGCAAATTGAATCACTTCGGGGTGTTCTGGCCGTTGGCGGCGGTGGGTCTGGTGGCGACCGTACGCCGATGGCGCAGCCTGTGGGTGCTCTATGCGATGATCCTGGCGGTGTCCGGCAGCATCGCCCTCTTCTACGTGTTCGCCCGCTATCGCTACCCGCTGGTGCCGCTGCTGGCCGTCTTTGCCGGAGCCGGGGTGTTGGAAATCATCCGGACCCTGCGCTGGGTGACCACGCGTCAAGCGCCGCCGAAGACCGGCGAGACGTTTCAAGCTCCCTGGGTTGCGGCGATCGTTGTCGGCATCGTCGCCCTGGCGAGTAACGTGCGGTTTGAACATCAGCGGTCGCTCGACGCGACCGCCTACGAGAACTGGAGCGTCGTCCTGGGTGAAGACGGCAACTACGCCGCGGCCGCCTACCTGTTGACCGAGGCGCTGCGCTACCGGCCTGAGTCGGCCGAGCTGCACACCCGCTTGGGTGAAGCCCTGGCCGCCCAGAACAAAATCGCCGCGGCCGTAGCTGAGTATCGCCAGGCGCTGGCGATCGATCCCAATTACCTCAAGGCCCGCGAAGCGCTGACCCGTGCCGAAACGCGACCACCGGGATGACAAAGTCGCCCAGTGAGGGATAATCGGGCCTGTGAAGATGCGGCACGCGCTTGTGGTGGGCGTTCTGTTGGCGGTTTATGCGGTGGTCGCCTTGGTGGGCCTCGGTTGGGGTCTGCCTACGGCCCGGATCGACCCGCTCCTGTTCGGGGATGATCCGGTTTGGTCGGGCGAGAAGATTGCCGAATTATCCAACGCCTCGGCCCGCTTCTCCGACTCCCGTGGGGCCGACGTGGATGCCGATCCGGTGGTGTTTGCCGGCCCAGGGCCGGTTGAGCTGACGGCGACCGAGGCGGACGTGGCGGCCATCTACCGCCGGTATCGCCTCTACACGCACCAGCCCGACGAGATGATCACGCTGATGGCCTTAGCGGGCATGCGCCCGCGAGAAGGGCATTTTGACCCCAAGCTCTACCAGTACGGCGGGCTGTTCATCTATCCGGTAGGGGCGTGCATCGCCGCGGGGGAGTTGCTCGGCGCCATCCAGGTTACCTCCGACTTGACCTATTACCTCGACCATCCCGACGAGTTCGGCAAGTTCTACGTGGCGGCCCGCCTGTACGTCGTGGCGTGGGGCGCGCTGGGCGTTCTGCTGGTCTACGCGATCGGGCATCGTCTGGGCGGGTCCTTCGCCGCCGCGATGGCGGCGGTGCTGTTTACGCTGATGCCGGTGGTGGTGTGTATGGCGCACGAGGCCAAGCCGCACCTCCCCGGAGCCGTGCTGATGCTGGCCGCGGTGTGGTGGGCGATGCGCTACGCCGACCACGGGCGGCGGCGCGACTGGGCCGGCATGTGCCTCGCCTCCGGGGCGGCCTTCGGCATGGTGCTGTCCGCCCTGCCGATCTTCGTGGTGATCCCATTAGTCGAATGGAGGCGCGGACGCGCCTCCGCCCGGTCTGGGTTCGCTTGTTTTCAGACTAGGACATTCTGGCGCCGCGCGGGGGGCGGGCTGGTCTTCGCGTTGCTGGTCTACGTGACGACCAACCCTTATGTCGCGATCAACGCCTTCGCCAACCGCGCCGTGCTGGGCAGCAACCTGAGCAACTCGACAGCCATGTACGCGATCGGCCGGGCGGGTGAAGGACTGGTGCGCGTCGTGGAGCTGACCGTGGAAGGGGCGACTCTGCCGGTCGTGGTGCTGGGTGTCATTGGCCTGGCGCTGGCCATCCGGCATGGGCCCGGACCAGCACTGCCCCTGCTAGTGCCCGCCGGCTTGATCTTCGTGCAGTTCGTCCTGCTCGGGGCGGGCAAGCCGGCGGAGTACGGCCGATTCGGGGTGTTCTGCAACACGGTGTTGGCCATCTCGACGGCCTGCGTGCTCGCCGGAACTGGTACGGGGACCCGCAGCCTGCCGGTGAGAGGGATCGTCGCGGCGGCGTTGGTGGTCCTGACCACGGGTTACCTGGGCGGGGGCTATCTGTACAACTTCCACCGCGACACGGCGCCGGACAATACGCGGGAGCAATTCGCTCCGGTGCTCGCACGATTCGCCACGCGCGACGCGCGCGACGGGCGACCGGTCGTGTGTGTGTTGGCCGATCCGGCTCCGTATGGCCTGCCGCCGATGAACTTCGCCCGGATCAAGCTGCTGCGCTATCGCTCGTGGGAGGCCTACCGGGCCGATCCGCGCGGCGTGCTGGTCGTGCCGGCGGACGCGAATCCGCCCCGGGACCGCGAGGGCATCCCCCCGCCGGGCGGCGGGACGGGACAACTGCCCTACTCGCCGATCAGTTGGGCCAACAAACCGATGGTCCTGCACTCGCCGCTGGATCGAAACAATGATTAGGGCCACCAAGGCACGAAGACACAAAGAAGCAATGGAAAAGGAGAAATGGAAAATCGAAAATGCAAAGACGACGGCGGTGCTCGATCCTCTGTTTCCCGCTTTTCCGTTTTCAATTCTCTATTCTTCTTCGTGTCCTCGTGTCTTGGTGGCCTAAGGAGTAAGCGCGTTGCTCGCCGCCGCCGCCTACGCCCAAGACCCGCTCACGCCGCTCGATGACTTGCTGCGCTTCGCGCGGGACGCCGGGCTGGCCCACGTGCAGTTGGCGTGGGAGCAGGTCGCACGTTCCGTCTTGACGTCGGGCGGCGGGTTAAGCCATCTCCACCATCCGGGCTTGGACGCGCTCCGCGAACGTCTGGGTGAAGCTGGGTTGGAACCGCTCGGTCTGGACGCCGCGGCCTTCGATGCCCTGGATGACCAGACCTTCGAGCGGCAGACCGACGACCTCTACGGGCAGATGCGGATTGCCGCACGATTGGGCGCGCCGCACGTCACTCTCACCGCCGGCCCGCGCGATCCGGCCAACTTCGCTCACCTGGTCGATGCCCTCAAACGGCTGACCGTGCTGGCCGAGCGGGTCGGTCTCGGGATTTCGATTCGCAATCTTTGCGACTCCAGCGTAGAGCAATTGGACGATCTGCACCGCCTGTTTCACCAAGTGGGTGTCCGAAGCTTGACCCTCGACTTGGACATGGCCGCTTTCCAGGCCGCGGTGGTCAATCCCTATGACGCCGCCATCTCCTTTCCCGGGCGCATCGCCCGGGTCCGGGTCTGCGACGTGAACCTGTCGGTCACTCTGGCCGCCCTCCAACGCGACGGCTTCACCGGCCCCGTCCTGGTCGCGCTGGACGACGGCCCGGCCTGGGCCCAGGATGTTGCGCGGACAGTGGACCGGATGTAGAGCGACAACCGCAACACCCGCGAGCAACGCCACTGAGCGGCGCATCGCTTCATGGGGTCAGTCAAAGTTGATACTGTACTGCCCATCCGGCTTCTTTTTGGAAATGCCCCTCCATATTCTCGTTGCTGCCTTGTCGCGCGAACAGAATATCAGCCGGTACAAGGGATGTCGTTTAGCGGAGATGCGTTCGTATTCAAACTCGCTGTATCCAAGGGTGCGTATCTGCTTCTCGTACAAACCACGGAGCCGTTCTGCCCATTTGGATTTCGGTGCTTTAAGGACGTTGCTTAACCAATCGACGCCCGGTCCGAGCACTTGGTCCATGTTGGAGTTGGGTTGGGCCTCATAGAATTTCCAATTCCGCATAGCGTCAAGGTGATCGGGAAAGAACACGATCAGATCCACGCGTTTCTCAGCGAGCGCCTTCAATGTTGAGAAGTGGCAGTGGAGGCCGTACGGATCGAGAAAGGCGACAGAAAGACTCCCTTGTGGGATCGCCGCTACGACTTCGCCAACCCGGATGTTCGCATCTCCAAAGAGTACCTGGGGTGGGTGCGGCAGACTAAAACGCGTTAGGCGCTGGGAGAGGGCTTCGTACTTCTCACGGTTCAGCTCGCATAGATGGAGGCGCGCAAACGGATGAGGAACCTGTGCAGCGATGAGCGGCGAGCCCCATTCGAGTTCACCGCTGTCCCGCAGCCTCTCCAATCCTGCACCGGCGAAAAGGTCGATATAGTGCAGGCTGGACCACTGCTTGCCCTTCATGGACTCGGTGAATGCATCCAGGTACCTTCGGAGAAAGTGATGTTTGTCCCGTGACCATTCCCCAACTTCGGGAGCACACAAGCCGTCGTCCTCAGGTGGCGGCAACTCGAACATGAGGTTCTTCCTGTAGGGGTGAAACTGCGGGCATATCGTCCCACGTGCGGCCGTCGAGAACTCGCCCCGCCTTCTTCTTGTTCACCCCCCCCCATTGCTTGAAGAAAAACGGCACTCCGCGGGCGTGGCAGCGATCACGTATCTGGATCACCCACTCGCGCCGCATCGGCCTGGCGCCCGGACCTGACTCGCCTCCGACGATCACCCAGTGAATCCCCTCGAGCGAGAGCCCCGGCAGAGGACCCAGCAACGGCTCTAACGACAAGAATCGCGTCCGGGCTGGAATCTGCCGCAGCGTCGCGCCCCGATGCCCGTAAAGCGCGTTCTCAATACTCGTTCCGACCCAAACGTTTGGCGGCCAGGGTAGTTCGGACGCGTACTGGACAACGACTTCCGGGCGCTTCGTCAGAACCTGAAAGGTGTGATGCGCGGCACGCTCCATGACCTCGAAGACCCGTTGCACGAACGAGAGGGGTACCAGTTCGTGGAACAGATCGCTCATCGAGTTCACAAAAACCAGCCGCGGTTCTCTCCAACGCAGCGGGAGCGTCAAAGCATCCTCGTGCGTCGTCACACGAAAACCGTTGTTGTATTGCGGTACGCCCATTGCCCTAAGCCGCTTGGCCATGCGCTCCGCGTAGCAGTTTTTGCAGCCCGGGCTTACCTTCGTGCAGCCGGTCACCGGGTTCCACGTCCCATCAGTCCACTCGATTGCCGAGCTCCACGCCATCCGTTCACCTCTAATCCAGTATACCTAACAAAAACCGTCCGTTCAAGTGTTCAACGTTGGCGAAACGCAGCGTCCCAAGCCAGCGTTTTCCCGCCCCATCCAAGCAGACTCCTCCACTTGGTCTTAGATCGGTCCGCGCCGCCTTATCGCTCCAGTCCTCTCATATGGGGCGCTGCGGCTTCGCGGACGGCGTCGCCCAGGAGGTTGAAGCCCAGAACGGCCAGAAAAACGCCGACGCACGGCGGATAGAGCAGGTGCGGAGCCGTCTCCAGGTGCTCCCAGGCCACCCGCAGCATGTTCCCCCACGACGGCGCGGGCGGTTGCACGCCGAAGCCCAGCCACGACAAGGCCGTCTCGATCAGGATCGCGCCGGCCACACCGAACGACAGCGCAACCAGGATCGGCGACAGGGCATTGGGCAGCAGATGCCGGACCATGATCCGCACCGGACCGGCCCCGCAGGCCCGCGCCGCGGTGACAAAATCATGGCTCTTTAGCCGGATGAACTCCGCCCGGGTATAACGGGCAATCGAGGTCCAGCGGGTCAGGCCGATCACCAGCACCACGTTGCCGATGCCCGGCTCCAGCCAGAGCATCAAGCCCAACACCAGAAAAAAAGCGGGGAAACACACCACGATCTCGATCAACCGCGAGAGCACCGCGTCCGCCCAGGAGCCGCAGTAGCCGGCGATCCCGCCGATGGTGACCCCGATCGCGCCGGCAAGGATCATCGACGCCAATCCGACCTTCAACGACGCGGCGGCCCCATGCACCAGCCGGGCCAGCACCGCCCGCCCGACGTCGTCCGTACCCAGCCAGTGTTGCTGCGAAGGGGATTGCAAAACGTCGGGCGAGACCTCCTCCGGCCCGTAGCGCACCGGCGGCCAGAGGGCGAGCCCCCGCGGATCGAGGTCGCGCTTGGCGTTGAAGGTGGGCAGCCGGAACGGCGCGGACTTCTCGACCAACCACGAGCCCCCGGGGAGCACGTGTACTACCTCCACCAACGCCGGAAAGTACCACTTCCCCTTATGCTGGCAGACGATCGGCTCGTCGTTGGCGATCACCGGGCCCAGCAGCGCGAGGAGCCCTAGAAAAATGACACAGGCCAATCCCAGCCGGCCCTGGCGCGAACGCAGCGTCCGGTGCCAGGTTGTTGACGCGAACGAGGATGACGTGGACCGTCGCATGGCCGCCCCTTACGGCAACCGACGGACGCAGGCCAAAGCGTCGGAGAAGATCACGTCCGCGAAAACCGGCTCTCCCAAAAACCGCGACGGCTGGGCACCGAACCTCTATAACTCCGGAACGTTCTGGCTCGCACCGGGCGTCGCGACGCGAGCGGCGGCGGCATCTCGCAGGACATACGCCAGGGTGTCCACGCCATCCACAGCCAAAAGCCGGTCAAGTTGCTGCACGGCCGCCGCCGGGTCTCCGGTAGCATACTGGAGATAAGCCAGCAGAAAAGTAGCCTCCGTGTCAGCTGGCTTCTTGGCCACATAGTCTCGCAGCGCCGCGTAATGCCGCTCGAAAGCCGCCGCGCCGCCGTACAGGCCGCGCGGGTCCGGGGGAGCATCGATGAACTGGGGCTCGGCGACTAGGGCCCGTCGCAGAGCCATCGGAGCCACGTCGAATCGTTGCAGGGCAAACTGGGCCCATCCGTAAGATAATTGGGCCATCGCGTTGTTCTCCTCCGCCAGGAGGACGCGAATATAAGACCGGCGGGCCTCGTCATAGCGCCCTTGCTGGAAAG